>JBDRTC010000331.1:0-17553 GCA_043824335.1 Planctomycetota bacterium
GTGCCATTCCTAGAATGTCCTCTTTTCCTGCCTTGTCGGGGAGTTCGCTTGCCGGTTTTTTTTGAAATTCTTGGGCGGGGGGGGACAAGAAAAGCCTTGGCAAGCCCGATTCCCCGTGGAAATATCGAAGCGATCGAGTCCGGGCGACTATCCTCGGGACGGTCCCGAGCGTCCGAAGAGAACGGAAAAGGGGACATCACTGATTTTGGCAAACTGGAGAACCGACAATCAGTAATGTCCCCTTTACTCTTCAATCACGGCCAGCCGCTGTCCGGGGCGGAGGGGGGTGTCTTCCTCGACGAGTGTCTCCAGGAGTACTCCGTCGGCCGGGGCCGCCAGGTCGACGACGGCGCTGCCGGCGAGCACCTCCAAGAGTGGGTCGCCTTCGGCCACGCGGCTCCCCCGTTCAACCAGCCAGAGACCGGCCCGAATCGGCCGGTCGTCGAAGCCCAGGTCGGGCATGATAAGCTCGTGGCGAGTCCGCTTCATTGAACTTAGTACGGGGTAATCCCAGCCCATGAAGCCCTGGAAGGGCGTCATAAACTGTTGCAGTACAGAAGGTTATTACGCCCTTTCAGGGCTGGGGTCTCGCCGTTGCTCCTAAACCCAGGGCGTTGCCCTGGGCTGCCATATTTGAGCCCTTCGGGCTCGCCGACTTGCGTATTCCCACCACTGGCAGCAATTCCAAAACACCCTCTAAGCTCTTCTCCGGCCCGTGGTCTGCTGAATCTCTTCTGCCATTTCTCGGGCATGATAGCTGGAGCGGACAAAAGGGCCGCTGGCGACTTGCCCGAAGCCCAGACCCCGGGCGGCGCGGCCCAGGGCGTCGAACGCCTCGGGGGGTAAGTATCGCTCCACGGGTAGAAGCTCGGGCGACGGTTGCAGGTATTGGCCGAGGGTCAGCATTTCGCAGCCGGCATCGAGCAGGTCGGCCAGCGTGTCGAGCAATTCTTCGTCGGTCTCGCCCAGCCCGAGCATCAGGCCGGTCTTGGTCGTGGTCGCCGGACTCCGGCTCTGCAGGCGGCCGAACATCTCCAGCGTCCACCGATAGTCGGCCTTCGGGCCGCGGACCTTGCGATACAGCCGTGGCACGGTCTCGATGTTGTGGTTGTAGATCTCGGGAGCCGCCTCCGCCAGACGGTCGACCGCCGCCGGGCTCCCCCCGAAATCGGACGGCAACACCTCGACCGTGGCCCCCGTGACCTCCCGGACAGCCAACACGGTGCGCCGGAAATGCTCGGCCCCGCCGTCGGGCAAGTCGTCCCGGGTAACGCAGGTGATGACCACGTGCCCGAGCCCCAGGCGCCGGGCCGCTTCGGCCACGCGCTGCGGCTCCGTGGGATCAAGCGGTCGGGGCCTGCCCGTGGCCACGTGGCAGAAACCGCACCGCCGCGTGCAGATGTCGCCGAGGATCATGAACGTGGCCGTTTTTCGGGCGTAACACTCCATCCGGTTTGGGCACCGGGCGTGCTCACAGACCGTCTCCAGCCCCAGTTCCTCGATCAGACCCGCCGTGACGTGCCTTGCGCTCCCCTTGGGCACGTTTCGCTTCAACCAGCGGGGGAGGTCTCGCGGGGTCGAGTCGGCCATCATCAGTGGGCAGTAGGCAGAAGGTGATGCGTAGTGGGCAGACAGGCTGGGCGGGGACCTCTGACCCTAACGTGCTCGGCGAGAGTCTCCTGACGTCGCCGAGGGAGAGGCGTTAACTGGTGGTGTGTCAAGGCTGTTTTGACGGGTGCCACGGGCATCTTGCCCGTGCTTTTTCGGCAGCACTGGCGAGACGCCAGTGGCACCCCATCCGTCATTTCGAGCTTGACAGACCATTAGGTCGCGTTGCTCAACGTCGTTGGGTGACTGCGCGGCGCAGCAGCGGGTGTCCGGTATAGAGGTGGTAACGATCGCAACCGAAGGCTTCGGCCAATTGGCCTACCAGTTCTGCCCGGACGCTTGTCATTTTAACGGGCTTTTGACGTTCGGCCACCAGGCAGCTCATTCGGGTCGCCGGCGTTGGACCGGCTTCTATCAAGCGAAATAGTCCCATCGAGGGGGATACGTTGATGAAGGCTCCCTGATACGTGACCCAGTCACGAACGGCGATCCCGAAGGCGGCCAACTGGCCGGTACGTCCCCAGATGCCGTGTCGGCCGGGCTGCGTGTGGCCTTGAACGCCGAGCTGTTCGAAGGCATTGAGGATGCCGGCCTGAAAGCGGTCGAGGTATTGCCGCACCGAAAGACCGTGCCACTCCAGGGGGAGGATCGGGTAAACGGCAAGCTGTCCGGGGGCGTGGACCAGGCATCCCCCGCCCCGCTTCACCCAGCGAACCTCGATCTGGCCGTTTTGGATGAGCCGCGAGTCCATGCGGACCTCCGCCGGCGAGCCGCCACGCCCGATGGCGACGACGGCCGGATGCTCGCAGAGCAACAGGCAGACTTGTCCGTCCGCGCGGGCGGCAATCCGGCGGATCAACTGTTGCTCCAGCGCCAGACATCGTCCCAGGTCGATCTGTCCCAGCAGGTAGGCCTCCAGGGAGGGAGACGGTGTTTCGCTCTGAGACGGAGTTCTCGACATCGGAGCCCTTGAGTTTCACCAGACGGAAGAGTACAAAAGACAATACTAAAGAAGGCGGATTCCCGCCGCGTGCCACCGGATTATCGCGAACTTGGCCCGAGACGAAAGGGCAATTTTCCGAGGCTTTCCCGGCTCGGCAAGTGCCCGGCTTTCCCATCACACGCTTGAGTAAGGAGCCCCCGCCACGGCAAAGAAGCAGAAAGGACGCTCGAAGAAAAAGGAGTCGCCCGACCGGCAGCAGGATCACGAGCGGCCGATCGCTCAGAACCGCAAGGCGCGGCACAACTACACTGTGCTCGACACGCTGGAGTGCGGGATCGTGCTGGTCGGCAGCGAAGTGAAGAGTCTGCGCGCCGGCAGGGTCTCGCTGGACGAAGCGTTCGGCCGGTTCCGCGACGGCGAGGTCTGGCTGCTCGGCTGTGACATCCAGGAATACGTCGAGGCAAACCGCTATAACCACACCCCGCGGCGCCCGCGCAAGCTGTTGCTACACCGCAGGGAAATCCGCCGTTTCGCCGGGCAGGCCTGCGAGCAGGGCCTCACACTTATCCCCCTGAAGATGTATTTCAAGCGGGGGCTGGCCAAAGTGCTTTTGGGGGTCTGTCGGGGGCGTCAGAAGTACGACAAGCGCGAGGCGATGAAGAAAGCCGAGGCCAGACGGAACATCCAGCAGGCGCTGCGGCGGCGATAAGCGGGCCCGACTAAAGGTTGCACAGTGTCTCAGGGTGGCACGGGCATCTTGCCCGTGCACTGGCGAGACGCCAGTGGCACCCAACCGTGCAGGCTTTTCCTTGTCCCGCTTAGCGGGCCGCTCGGCACCTGCGGGTTGCTCCCTTTTCGTCCGGCGGCCCGGCCGGTATACTTGGACCGTCCAGGAAAGGTCGTCGCAGCCACGTTGGACGATTTTCACCGAGCTTTTCCCACGGAACCCGCAAGGGGCTTCCTCCCGGCGGTTGCTGGAGATCCATGCCCGAGTACATCGCCCGATACGGCGCCATGCGTCTGCTGGGGGTATTCGATGCTCCCGAGAAGTGTGAGTATTCCCGGGGTGTGCGCGCGATCCTCCGGACCGACCGGGGCCTGGAGGCTGGGGAAATCCTCTGCGATGCGAGCAACGCGGCCGTTGGGAGCCTCAAGGACCCGGGCAAAGGGAGCATTCTTCGGGCGATGACCGCCGGGGACGAGCACGAACTGAGCCGCATGCACGATCAGGAAAGGAACGAATTCCGGGTCTGCGTGGACAGCATTGAGAAGCTGGGCCTGGAAATGCAGCTTGTCGACGTGGAACACATCTTCGGCGGGGAGCGGATCGTGGTCTATTACCTGGCCGATGGCCGCGTCGACTTTCGAGAGCTGGTCCGAATACTGGCCGGCGAGTTTCAGACGCGAATCGAGATGCGGCAGATCGGCGTCCGCGACGAGGCCAAGCTGAAGGCCGACTACGGCGACTGCGGCAACCCGGTCTGCTGCAACAACCACCTGGTGTCGATGCCGCCGGTCTCGATGAAAATGGCCAAGATGCAAAAGGCCACGCTCGATCCGACCAAGATCTCCGGCCGCTGCGGGCGGTTGAAGTGTTGTCTGCGGTTCGAGTTCGAGACGTACGAGCGGCTGCTGACCGAAATGCCCTCGATCGGGGCGCGCGTGCTCACTCCCGAGGGCCGCGCGCGGGTGATCGGCCACGAGGTCCTCGCCGGACAGCTCCTGGTGGAAACCGAGGAGCGGGTCCGCAAGCTGGTCGACCTGGCCGACGTCTCCCCCGCGCCGAACGAGAAACGACCGGACAGTACGCCGAATTCCAAGTCCTGATAACCCAGGCAAACAGCCATGTACGATCTGTCGCGAGAGCTTGCCGAGCTTCTCGAAGAGGATAACCGGTACCGCGTCGGAGCTTACGAGTTCGTGTTTAACGCGTTGGCCTTTGCGCAGACCGTGCTCCGCATGGGCACGGAAAGCCCGAGCGAACCGGCCGGGCCGGCCGAGGAGAACGAGGAGAAATCGGAAGAGCCGGAAGAACCCCAGCAGCACGTTTCCGGACAGGAGCTGTGTGAGGCGATTCGCCGCTATGCGCTGCGGCAATACGGCTATATGGCCAAGACGGTGTTGAACAATTGGGGGATTCAGTGCACCGGCGACATCGGCGAGATCGTCTTCAACCTGATCCGCTTCGGTCGGATGCGGAGGACAAAGCACGACCGCCGCGAGGATTTCGAGGACGTGTTTGATTTCGAGACCGCCTTTGAACAAGAGTTCAAGATCACGCCGCCGGAATAGCCGTTCGCCGGGCAAGGACAAACTGCAGGAAAAGCCTCACGATGAGCCGTCGCAAGAAGTCCCCTTCCAGCCGCCGAAGCGGTATTGCGCCGGCGGCCTCGGAGCGGAACCACGTGGACCCTGCGGACCAGGTGACGCCCGAGGCGAGCCCGCCCCGCCCGAACAAGGCCTTCCTCGTAGCGACATGCCTTCTGCTTGCCGCGTGGATCGCCTTTCTAATCGTGCTCGCCGTGCGGGCGTGAGCACGGCAGTTCAGCTGCTCGGAGCGGCCGCACGGTCTTATCGCCGTCGTTTTCCAGAATCCAGGAAGGAACTTCTGTTTCGCGGTTACATCCAGACGCGGCTCAGCAAGCGTTGGGGTCCCGGCCTCGCCATCCTGGTGACGTCGCTTTTGTTCGGCCTGAACCATTGGGACCTTGTGCAGGGGACGTTTGCAGTGGCCATCGGGATTTACCTCGGTTATCTCACCGAGCGGACCGGCACCATCTGGCCGGCGATGTTCTGCCACGCCGCGAACAACTCGCTGGCCACTCTGGCGGCGGCCGGAGACGTCGATCTCGTCGGGTTCCTGGGACCGGTGACGACGGTCGTCGCCGCGGTCGCGTTCGTCTGCTTCTCCGCCTTGTGCTTGCCCATGTTGCTCGCTGCCAACCCGCGCTGCGCCGAGCCCGATTGAAAAATTCGCCCCGGCGCGGTCTACTTGTAGCTTTGCCCAAGCTAACCCCGGCCCCCCAAGAAGCGTGTGTCCATGTTTCGTCCTGTTGAGAGTTCCGTCTCGTTTCCCAACCTGGAAGAGGAGATCGGCCGTTTCTGGAAGGAGCGGCGGGTGTACGAGCAGTCGCTCGAGATGCGGGCGGAGGCCCCGCCGTTCGTCTTCTACGAGGGCCCGCCCACGGCCAACGGCCTCCCCCATCCGGGCCATTGTCTCACCCGGGCGATCAAGGACCTATTTCCTCGGTATCGGACTATGCGGGGGTACCGGTGCGAGCGCAAAGGCGGTTGGGACACCCACGGGCTGCCCGTGGAAGTCGAGGTCTGCAAGGAGTTGGGCATCCACTCCAAGGAGGAGATCGAGGCCTACGGCGTGGAGCCGTTTATCCACAAGTGTGTCCAGAGCGTCTTCCGCTACACGAAAGAGTGGGAACAGCTCACCGAGCGGCTCGGTTTCTGGATCCACTTGGACGAAGCCTACGTGACCTACCACCAGAGCTACGTGGAGAGCGTCTGGTGGGCGCTCAAGAACCTCTTCGACCGCGGACTCTTGTACCAGGGACACAAGATCGTTTGGTGGTGGGCCCAAGGCGGAACGGCCCTTTCCTCCGGCGAGGTTGGGCAAGGCTACCGGGAGGTCGACGACCCGAGCGTTTACGTCCGCTTCCCGCTGGTCGACGACCCCGAGACCGACCTCTTGGTCTGGACCACCACGCCCTGGACGCTCCCGAGCAACCAGTTCGCCGCCGTGAAGCCCGAGCTGGAGTACTCGGTCGTCTCTGTCGAGGACGACGACCGCAAACTGATAATGGCCTCGGCTTTGGTGGAAACGATCGCCAGCAAGGTGAAGAAGGAATTGCGAGCAGAAAAGACATTCACCGGCCGGGAGATGCTCGGCTGGCGCTACCGGCCGCCGTTCGACTACTACTATAAGACCCTGGGGAATCAACAGGGCTTTCTCAAGCAAGAGGGCAAAACGGAGTACGGGCCAAACGATCCGAAGGAGTACATTGCGTGGCGAGTGCTCGCGGCGGATTTTGTCACGACAGACAGCGGTACGGGAATTGTGCACCAGGCGCCGGCGTTCGGCGAAGTCGACTACGACGTGCTGATTTCCGAACGCGAGCGTTTTGTGATGGGAACCGGCCCCGATCTCATCAACGCGGTCGCCCCCGACGGCACGTTCACCGCCGAGGCCCCCGATTTCCAGGGCCGCTGGGTCAAGGAGGCCGACCGCGACATCATTCGCAAGATGCGCGACGACGGCACGCTGCTTCACCAGGAGCAGTATCGCCACGACTATCCGTTCTGCTGGCGCGCCGAAGAGGACCCGCTGATCCAATACCCCCGCCAAAGCTGGTTCATCCGCACAACCCAGTTCAAGGAGAAGATGCTCTCGAACAACAGCCGTGTCGGCTGGCAGCCGGAGCACATCCGCGACGGCCGCTTTGGCAATTTCCTGGAAACAAACGTCGATTGGGCCCTCTCCCGGGAACGCTACTGGGGCACGCCGCTACCGATCTGGGTCTGCGAGGAGACCGGCTACATGGAGGCCGTGGCCGGCTACGACGAACTCCTGGCGAAGCCGGGCGTCGAGGGGACCGAGGTCTGGCTTGAGGCCAAGAAAGCCAAACCCGATCTCTCCGACCATCTCCGGGTGCACAAGCCCTACATCGACGCCGTCACCTACGACTCTCCCAAAGCGCCGGGCAAGCGCATGCGGCGCGTCTCCGAGGTGATCGACTGCTGGTTCGACGCAGGGGCCATGCCGTTCGCCCAATGGGGGTATCCCAACCAGCAAGGCTCGGCGGAACGATTTGCCGCACAGTTCCCCGCCGACTTCATCAGCGAGGCCCTCGACCAGACCCGTGGCTGGTTCTACAGCCTCCTGGCGATCAGCACGCTCTTGTTCAGCGAGAAGGAAGAAGGGGCGAGGAGTGAGGGGAGAGGGGTGAGGGGCAAGAAAGCTGGAAAGCAGGCATCTCCTTCCTCATCCCTCACCCCTCACCCCTCACCCCTCGTCCCGTATCCCCATCCTTTCCGCAACTGCGTCGTCCTGGGGTTCATCCTGGGCGAAGACGGCGGGAAAATGTCGAAGCAGAAGCGGAACTACCGCGAGCCACAGGAGATCTTCGACCGCTACGGCGCCGACGCCATGCGCTGGTACTTCTTCTCGAACCAGCCCCCCTGGACCTCGATCCGCTACAGCGAGCAGGCGATCCGCCAGTGCATCCCCGAGTTCCTGCTGCGGCTCTGGAACGTCTTCAGCTTCTTCGTGATCTACGCCAACATCGACGGGTTCGACCCCGCCTCCCAGGTTGCCGGCGAGCCGGGCCAGCTCACGCCCGACGTCCTCGCCACGGCCCAAGGCTACCGGCCCGTAGGGGAACGCGGCGAGCTCGACCGCTGGATCCTGAGCGAGCTGAACCGGACCGAGGCCGCGGTGGTCGAGGCGATGGACGCCTACGACAATTTTTCCGCCTGCGCCCGGCTGATCGAGTTCGTCGACGCGCTCTCGAACTGGTACGTCCGCCGCAGCCGGACCCGGTTCTGGACGGGCGAGAAGTCGGCCGAGAAGACCGACGCCCATTGGACGCTCTACGAGTGCCTGCTGGCGACCACGAAGCTGGTTGCCCCGTTCGTGCCGTTTGTCACCGAAGCGATGTGGCAGAACCTGGCCGTGGCCGCCTTTTCCGGGCGTGCCGCCGAAAGCGTTCACCTGTGCGACTACCCCGCGGCCGAAGCCGCCGTGGTGGACGAAAACCTCTCCCAGCGCATGGCCCTGGTTCGGGACATTTCTTCCCTGGGCCGAAGCGCCCGAATGAGCGCCAAGCTGAAGGTGCGGCAGCCGCTCTCGCAAGTCGAGGTCGTGCTGGCCGATTCGGCCCACCGGGCGTGGCTGGAGGAGCACGGGTCGTTGATCTGCGAGGAGCTGAACGTCAAGAGCGTCGAGTACATCGAGAAGGCCGACCAGTACATCACCTACACGGTGCTGCCGGAATTGAAGCGTCTCGGCCCGCGGCTAGGGAAGCGTCTGCCACCGCTCCGCAAGCTGCTGGGCGAGATCGATGCCGGCCAACTTTTGGCCCAGTTGGAATCGGGCGGCCAGGTGACGCTCGAATTGCCGGACGGCCCGGTGGACCTCGACCGCGACGACCTCCAGGTCCGCCTCCAAGCCAGGGAGGGCTGGGCCGCCGCCCAGGGCCGCTCCTGCGTCGTGGTCCTCTCGACCGAGCTGACCGACGAGCTGCTCTCCGAGGGCCTCGCCCGGGAGCTGGCCCACGCCATCAACGTTCGCCGCCGCGAGATCGGCTGTGAATACACCGACCGCATCGCCGTGGGGATCGAGACCGACTCGCCCGAGCTTCGGGCTGCCATCGAGCAGAACGCCGACTACATCAAGGAGGAAACCCTGGCCGTCGACCTGACCTTCGCCCCGGTGCCCGTCTGCGAACCGGTCGGCCTGACGCTCGCCGGCCACGCGCTGACGATGTACGTCAAGGCGGTTTCCACGCCCCGGTGAATTCACAGAGTAGGGCCGGCTCTCCCGGCCGACCATCGCGTGCCGCTTCTCATTCAATGACGGCGGCTTTGTGGTCGCCAAGAAAGTGAAGGAGAATGGCACAATCAAAGTCCTTCGGGAGGAGAATGCGATGAAGTCTTTGCTCGGAGCTTCCACCAGAGTCGCCTCTTCGCTCCTTGTAGCGGGCATATTCTACGTTGGCTGGATGGCTGTCTTCATTCCAGCATTCCAGACGGGAAGCATCGTCTTGAAGGTCTTCGGGTGGCTTTCGGCGCCAATCGTGACGGCAGCGGGTTTTGCAGCGGGAGTCTGGATAGCTGAACGACTGATCGGCAAAGGGAAAACGGGATTCTCTCGCATCTTTGCATGGCCCATGATTGGATGTGCTGTGGGGGCTGGAGCCGTGTTCTGGTTTGGGCCGATGCTGATCGTATTTGGCATGTTCCTGGCTGGAACTGCGAGCGTCGTTTTCAGGGAACTGAAGATGGGCATGAAAGAACAGAATAGCGACTGACAGCTTGCGAAATATCAAGACCAAACGAAAGAGCCCTCGCGCCACGGGCGTCTCGCCAGTGCTCCCGACGGTGCCTGCGCGGCTGCGGTGAGCACTGGCAAGATGCCAGTGCCACCCAACCGCGACGATATCACCATCATGCACAAACCCACGGCGAGACACGGAGGCATCAACCGATCATTTATCGGCTCCGGCCGCTTTCGAGAGCCCGGCGAGTTCTTCGGCCGATAGCGCCCGGCTGTAGAGGCGGAAGTCGTCCAAGAGGCCGGTGAAGACGGCGCCGTGCTCGCCGAGGAACTTGGCGCCGATGGCCACCCGGACGCCCGCGAAATCGAAGCCGCAGGCGACGGTCTCTTGGGCCTGGCCGTTGAGGTGGCCCGTGGCATTGCCCTTGGCATCGAAAACGACGGCCAGGTGCATCCAGGCGTCGTGGCGGAAGTTTCGCGTAACGGCCCCTTGCCACTCGCCTTCGCCCGGCCAGATGTCTAACTGCCCCATCAGCCGGATCGAGCCGGCCTGGGAGGAGGGGCCGTCTAACTGCGAGAGGATGCGGCGATCGTTGGCCAGGTTGCGGGTCTTCAGCCAGAACGCCACGGTCGCCGGGGCCTTGAGCTTGAGATCGCCCAGCTCGACGATCTGTTCCGGGTAGCCCTCGAACTTCATGGCCTTGCCCACGACGCCCTCGACCAGCGGTTGGCCGTGCACCTGGCCGTCGTGGCCTTGGCCGGAGGCGTCGGGCGTGGTCTTGCCGTCGGGGCTGACCTCATCGAACTTGAGATGGACGACGAGCCCTTCCTCGGCGGTGGCCGTGGCGGCCGTCAACATGGCCAGTGCGATCGGCGCAAGGAGTAAGCGTAAGCACGTGCTATGCGTTGACATGGGTGGTTCCCTCTATTGTATTGTGAGTAGCGGGGCGTGGGCCTTCGCCCTGCGGGCTTGACCCACCCTGCGGTGGCTGAGCCGTTCTACGTTGGGTCGTACTGGGGGATCTTCATGGTCTCGCCGCCGCGAAGCGCCGACTCGTGGGCGATGATGCCGGGGACCGTGTAGGCGAGGGCCTCGTAGATGTCGACCGCCGGCTGGCGGTCTTCGACCAGGGCATTGATGAACTCGGCGGCGAGGAACGTGTGGGAGCCCTGGTGGCCGCTCTCGTGTCGCATGGGCTCGGGGAGCATGTCGGTCGCCCACCATTGGGGCAGCTTGTACTTCTCGAAGTTCGGCAGGGCCACCTCGAAGCCGGCGTCGTCTTTGGTCATCTGTTTCCCCGAGCGGACGATGATCGGCGGCAGCCCGTTGGGATGGTGCATGTGGAAGCTCATCTTGTTGCCCATCCAGAGGGCCGTTTCGCCGCCGCGGGCCGCGATTCGCCAGGCAACCCGAAGGCGAAAGGCATTGCCGCGGTTGGTCGAGAACATGGCCATTTCCGACCAGAACGGGTTGTTGTAAAAATTGTCCTGGCAGATGGGGTCGTCGTCGCCCCAGCCGTGGCACTTCACCTCGACGAGCCGCTCGCCGGTGACGCCGACCAGATGGGCCGTGCAGTGCGTGGGATAGTGCATGGGGGCCATGCCGTGGCGCCAGGTCCGCCGGCCGCCGGCAAAGTAAAGCGACTCCAGCCCGGGGTGGTCGTATTGCGACTCGGAGTAGAAGAGATCGCCAAAGAGGCCCTCCTCGAAGAATTTTCGGGCGGAGATAGTCGCCTGCTGGTAGTAACTGGTTTCGGCCATCATGTACGTGAGGCCGGAGGTCTTGACGACGTCGAGTAGCCACTCGGCCTCTTCGATCCCGCCGCCCATCGAGGCGGGCACGGCGCTGATCACGTGCTTGCCGTGTTTCATGGCCAGCTCGGTGTGCTCGACGTGGAGCGGCCCGTCGGTGAAGACGGCCACGGCGTCGACCTCTTTGTCGCGGACCAGCTCCTGGATGCTCTCGTAAACCTTCTTGGGCGAGAACCGCTGGACGAGCCGATCGCGGCGATCCTCGCGCAGGTCGGCCACGGCCTCGACGGTGCAATCGGGGTGCTCGTGCCACGGCAGCGCCGAGCCCATGCCGCCCCCGACCACGCCCATGCGGATCTTCTTGGGCGCCGTGTCGGCGTCGGCCATCGCGTACGGCGCGGCGATCGCCACGCCGGCCAGCGTGGCTCCCTGCTTTAGGAAGCGGCGGCGATTCGGCGCGGCCGGCGGGTCCGAGGCCGCCTTGTCCGCACCGGAGCCTTTCTTGTTCGTGCTCATGGAGAAATCCTCCCTTCGGTTTGATTGCATCGGGCAAGCGCAGTCCTCAATCGCCCATGATCCTACTTGCTCCGGCCGGGGAAGCCAAGTAGCATTGGGCCGTACGGGACAGGACAAACGAATCACGGGGTTCTCGACTTCGCCGCGCAATCCTCATTCAACAACGGGAATCCCTGATCGAGGGGCCAACTCGACGGAGCTACCGGATGGACGGCACTTTTTCGCTCGAAGCCTGGGATTACCTGGCCTTTGCTCTCTTCTTCGTGGGGCTATCGCTCGTCGGCTATTGGGCCGGGCGCAAGGAGCGGGCCAGCGCCAAGGACTATTTCCTGGCCGGCAAGCGGCTGCCGTGGTACGTGGTGGGCAGCTCGTTCATCGCCTCGAACATCCACACCGAGCACTTCATCGGGATGATCGGCGCGGCGGTCGTCTACGGAATCTGCGTGGCGCTTTCGGAATGGATGAACGTGCTCTCGTTCTCGCTCTTGATCTGGCTGTTCATCCCGTTTCTGCTGGCCTCGAAGGTGTTCACCATCCCCGAGTTTCTCGAAAGACGGTTCAATCCGACATTGAGGCAGTTCTTCGCCATCGTGACCGTGATCAGCAACGTGGTGGCTTTTCTGGCGGCCGTTCTCTACGGGGGAGCTTTGGCGCTGGAGGCCCTGTTCGGATGGAATCTGTGGTTTGCCATCGTCACGCTGGGTGTGGTCGCCGGCTTTTGGGCGATCTACGGCGGGCTTTCCTCGGTAGCCTGGACCGACCTGTTCACCGTGATCGTGATGGTCCTGGGCGGAGTCGTGGTGACGTGCCTGGGCCTTCACGCGCTGGCCGGTGAGGGAGGCTCATTGGCCGACGGTTTCACGACAATGATCGAGCGCAACCAGGCCACCGAAGGGCGGTGGGCGGAGGCGGTCGCGTCGAACGTCGAGAACCTGGCCAAGACCGACGCGTACAACCGACTCTCGGTCCTTCAGCCGGCCAGTCATCCTACGCATCCCTGGCCGAGCCTGATCTTCGGCGTCTTCTCCATCAGCATCTGGTACAACGTGCTGAACCAATTCATGATTCAGCGGGTGCTGGGGGCAAGAGACGCGTACCACGCCCGAATGGGGATTGTCTTCGCCGGATTCATGAAGGTCATTCTCCCGGCGATCGTGGTCATCCCGGGCCTGATCCTTTTTGCGCTGCACCCGGAGATTCTGCTGCAACCCTGGGACGACGTACGCCCTGACGCCGACAAGGGCTACGTTCAGATGGTGCAAGCCCTGGTGCCGGTAGGGCTCCGGGGGCTGTTGCTGGCGGCGCTGTTCGGGGCCATCCAGTCGACGGTCAATTCGGTTCTCAACTCGACGGCCACGATCTTCACGCTCGACATCTACAAGCGTCTGTTGCGTCCGCGGGCGAGCGACCGGCACCTGGTCAACGTGGGCGTGCTCTCCTCGGCGATCGTGCTTTTCGTGGCGATCATGCTGGGCGGCTTCATCGGCAGGCTGGGCGGAAGCCTGTTCATTTACATCCAGTCGCTTTACGCCTTCTTCGCCCCGCCGTTTGCCGCCGCGTTCCTGCTCGGAATTCTTTGGAAGCGGATCAACGGGGCCGGGGCTACCGTGGCGGTCGTCCTGGGGTTCGTGTTCGGCATTCTCATGAAGGTGTACGTCCAGTTCGATACGGCCATCCAGGCGTGGCTCCCGTTGGTTCCCGATCATCCGGCGTGGCTGGCGCCTTACGCCAACCAGGCAGCCGTCAACTGGTGCTTTTGCGCGGTGGTCTGCGTCGCCGTCAGCCTGATGACGCCACCGCCCCGGCCCGAACAGGTCACCGACGAGGTGACCGTCAACTGGAGAAGACTGAACCTCTTCGACAACCTGGGCAGTCGCTGGTACACGAGCGTGGTCACCTGGTGGGGGCTGTTCGTGCTGATGATCGTGGTGCTCTTGCTGATTTTCTCGGGTTTGGTCTTCCCGGCCGGTGGGGCGGGCTGAACGCCGGGCCTCTTGCCGGCGGGGAAGCGGCCCGGTAGGATGGGGCCCGACCGTGCCCACCGTGTATTCACGGCGGGCTAAATGGTGATGGATGGCGGATTGTCGAAGGGTAACCGATCATGAGTATGGACGGACGTGGAATTCGGCTCGCGCGCCTTCTGGGGGACGGCCGGGCCGTGGTGATCGCCATGGACCATGGGCTGTTCGACGGCCCGATCCCCGGCATGGAAGACCTGCCGGCGACCGCCCGGAAGATCAACCCGGTCGTCGACGCCGTGCTGCTGGCCCCGGGCATGCTCCGCCATTGTCACGGCATCTTCGCCGGCTCCAAGCGTCCCCTGTCCGTCGTCCGGCTGAATTGGAACACCGTCTACTGCTTCAAGCTGCGATACACGGCCGCCAAGAGCGTTTACAGCTATGAACCGGAGGACGCCCTGCGCGAGGGAATGGACCTGGCGCTGGTGTCGCTAACGCTGCAAACCGGCCACGAAGAGCGCGACGCCGCCAACGTGGAGGTCTGCGCCCGGCTGACGGCCCGGTGTCACAAGCTGGGCATTCCCGTGGTCGGCGAATACTTCCCCACCGACTATGCCAGTCTCACGCCCAAGCAGTTCCACGAGAACGTGTTGATTGGCACGCGGATCGTGGCCGAGCTGGGCGCCGATTGCATCAAGACCTTCCATACCCAGGAGTTCCAGGCCGTCACTTCCGGGTGCCCGGTCCCGGTCTTGGGGCTGGGGGCCGAAAAGCTCCCCACGCAGGCCGATGCCTTGAAGCTGGCCGCGCGGGAGGTCGAAGAGGGAGCCGGGGGCGTGGTCTTCGGCCGCAATGCCATCCAGGTGCCCGACCCCTTCCGGTTTCAGGCGGCACTGTGCGACGTGGTGAAGCACGGGATGAAGGTCGACGAAGCGATCCAGGCACACGAGCTCGAGTGACGTCGGGCGAGCTTCGCAGCTTTGTGAAAAGGCAGTTCTTCGGAAATTTGGGTGCCACTGCTGGCTTGCCCAGCAGTGATTTTTCGGAGGATTTGCACGGCACTCCTGGGCAAGCCAGCAGTGGCACCCTTTTTCAACTTTGCCAGGACTGACGGGATGACCGATGCATCGGCCAAGCCGCGGGTGGGACTTCTGGCCCTCACGCTCGAACTGTACGAATCGCTTGCGCCCGACCTGCGTGGCTCGCGGGAGCAGTGGTTGAAGGACACCGTGCTCCCGGCACTGGCGCCAATTGCCGACGTCGAGTTTCGCGGGGCGCAGTATCGGCGAGAGGACGTCGACGCGGCGGTCGCTCAATTCGAGCATTCCGGCGTCGACGCCCTGTTGGTCCTCTGCCTGACCTACTCGCCGAGCCAGATTTCGCTGGCCGCACTGAAGCGGACCCACCTGCCGATCGTGGTCTGGAACACGCAGGAGCTGTTTGCGGTGACCGAGAGCTTCGGCACCAGCGAGATGATCGCCAATCACGGCGTGCACGGAACGCAGGACTTGTCGAGCGTGCTTCTCCGAAGCGGCGTGCGGTTCGAGTACGTCACGTCGCACCTGAGCGATCCCGGCGGCCTGGAGCCGCTTTCCGACTTCTTTGTTGCCGCGTCGGCCGCCAACGAGCTTCGCACGGCCCGGCTGGGCCTGATGGGCTATCCCTTTCCCGGGATGGGCGATTTCGCCGTCGACACAACCCAACTGGTCGCCACCCTCGGCTGCCAGTGGACGGCCCTTTCGGTCGAGGATTACATCCAGCGGGCCGAACGGGTGCCCGGCGAGGCGGTCGAAGCGCTGAAAGCGGAGTATCGCGAGCTTTACGCCCTGGCAGACGACCTGACCGACGACGATCTCGACGCCACCGCCCGGGCGGAACTCTCGCTCCGCTTGATCGTGAACGAGAATCGGTTGAACGCCTTCAGCTACCAGTTCATGGCGTTCGGCGAGGACCAGCGTACGGTAACGCTGCCATTCGTGGCCGCCAGCCGGCTGATGGCCGAAGGCATCGGCTTCGGCGGGGAGGGCGATCTGGTCGGGGCCGCCGGCGCCTGGCTCTTGAACCGGCTTATGCCGCCGGCCAGCTTCAGTGAAGTTTTCACGGTCGACTTCCAGTCGGGCGGTCTGTTCATGAGCCACATGGGCGAGGCCAACGTGGCCATGGCCCGCACCGACCGAAAAGTCCCCTTGGTCGCCCGGCCCGCGCCGATCACGCGAACCCGCGCAAGGCAACTCGCGCTGGTCACCAGCTTCCAGCCGGGCCCCGCCACGCTCTGCGCCTTGGTCCGTGGGCCCGAACGCCGATGGCGGCTGATCGCCAGCCGGGTCGAAATCGACGACTTCGGGCCGCTCGACGCGATGGCCGTGCCGCACTTCAAGCTCCGGCCGGAGCGAGGCGACGTGCGGGACTGGCTCACCGCCTATGCCAAGGCGGGCGGGCCGCATCACAACGCCGTCTGCTTCGGCGACGCCACGCCCCGCATCCGCGCCGCCGCCGAACTGTTAGACGCTGACTACCGCGAGGTCTAACTCGCCTTTTTCAATGGGCTGTTGAGCGATGTTTCTCGGCGTCGATCTGGGCACGACCAACGTCAAGGCACTCGTGGTCGATTCCGAAGGCCGCGTCGTGGGCGAGGGCTCCGCCGCCGTCGAGCGTTACTACACGCCCGACGGGGGCGTTGAGCAAGACATCGAGGAAATCTGGGACGCCACCTGCACGGCCATCCGTGAGGCGCTTACCGGGCGGAATCCGGCCGAGGTCGAAGCGATCGGCGTCTCCAGCCAGGGCGCCGCGCTACAGTTGCTCGACGCCCGGGACCGGCCCGTCGGACGCGTCATCAGTTGGCTCGACGGCCGCGGCCGCCCGTTTGACGAACAGATTACGGCGGAACTCGGCGAAGGCTTCTTTGTCGAGCACATCGGCCGCCACTTGAGCACGATGACCATCGGGCAGATTCTACGCCTGCGCCAGCAGGCCCCGTTGGGGTTCATGGAGAAGGCCGAACGCATCGGCTACGTGGGCGATTTTGTCGTCGGACGACTCTGCGGACGCCGCGCCCACGACGCCACGAGCCTCTCCATTGCAGGGCTTCTCAATCCTTCGCTCGGGCGTGCCGATCCCGAGGTGCTCGAACTGCTCGGGCAGCGGGAAGACGCGCTCCCCGACCTGCTCCCGGCCACAACACCCGCGGGAAACCTGCTGTCCGACGTGGCCCCGCAGCTTTCGCTGAGGGCGGGAATCCCCGTGTCTGCCGCCATTCACGATCAATACGCGGCTTCCCTCGGGGTCGGGTCGGTCGAGGAAGGCGACGTGTGCCTGGGAACCGGCACGGCCTGGGCCATGGTCGCCAACACGCCCCGGCTTGCCGGGCCGGTCACCAGAGGCACGTTTGTTTGTCCGCACCCCGTTGCGGGGATTTTGGGGCCGATGCTCTCGATGGTCAACGGCGGCTCGGCGCTCGACGGGGCGAGAAAGCTGGTGGGCGGAAGCCAGTCGTCCTCACGCTCCGTCGATGACGCGCTGGAGGCCGTGCCGCCGGGAAGCAATGGCCTGCGATTCTGGCCGCTCCTGTCACCCAGTGGAACCGCCGGCCCGTTCGGTGAAACGGGGGGCCGCCTCACGGGCATCATGCTTGCCCATTCGGCCAACCATCTGATGCGGGCGGTGGTCGAGGGCCTGGCCTGCGAGCTGGCCCGACACCTGAATTTCCTGACCGATGCCGGTCTTCCCGTCGAGCGTCTGGTGATGTGCGGCGGAGCGGCCACCAGCCG
>JBDRTC010000332.1:0-7386 GCA_043824335.1 Planctomycetota bacterium
GGGCTGGTGCTCCTGGTCAATAGCAAGACGAGATGGGGGCGTTTCAAGGGGGCGTTCTCGCGTTTGTTGCGACGTACGGACATGTCCCGGGAGGAAGGATGACGTGGCAACGGATCGAAACGACAACAGGGCGATCGTGGGGCTTGGCGACATCGCACGAAAGCGGGTCGTCGCGGCCATTGGCCAGCAGCCAAACAGTTCGCTTTACGCTTGCGTTACGCGAGATCCCCAGGCACGCAAGGCGGACCTGGAATCGCTCGCGCCCCGGAAGGTTTACCGCAGCGTGGACCAGATGCTGGCCGACCCCCGCGTGGACGCCGTCTATCTGGCCACGCCCGTCTATTGGCACGCGCCGCATGCGATCGCAAGCTTGAAGGCTGGTAAGGACGTCCTGGTTGAAAAGCCGATGGCCCTCAATGTCCGCGAGGCGGACGAGGTGCGCCGGATCGCCCACGAGGCGGGCCGGCGCCTGGCCGTGGCCTACTACCGGCGGTTTTGGCCCTGCTTTCAACTCGTCAAAGACATGCTGGATCGGGGGGAATTCGGGCAGGTGGTTCACGTAGGGATGATTCTGCACGGTTGGTATCGACCCGACCCGAACGCTCCGGGCGCCTGGCGCACCAGGCCTGCGCTTTCAGGTGGCGGCGTGCTTTGCGACGTGGCCTCTCATCGACTCGATTTATTGGCCTGGTGGTTCGGCCTCCCCCGGCGGCTGGTGGCGGACGTGCAAACGGTCACGCACAGCTACGAGGTGGAAGACTCGGCCTCGATTCTGATGGAGCTCTCGGGCGGGATAGGATTCACCGGCTCGTTCCACTGGAACAGCAAGACGCAGACCGACCAGATCCACGTGGTCGGGACGGAGGCGAGGGTTTCGCTATCGGGCGGCGCTGATCCCGAAGTCGTCATCGCCCGGCCCGGGGATGTCCAGCGGCGCGACATCCCAAGGCCTGAAAACTACCATCGGCCGCTCATCGACGATTTCGCCGCCGCGGTGGTCGAGGACCGCCCTCCCCGGTTCACTGGCGACGACGGCGTGAAAGCCACGCAGATCATCGAGGCCGCCTATCGTTCATCCCGGGAAGAAACTTGGGTGGCGGTCCGCTGAAGGTAGCCACGGGCACCATTCCTGTGGGGGGGTTGCCGGATGCATCGACAAGGCTGGGGCTTGCGGGCAGGCCGGAGGCCTCGCGGCAGACGATGCCCCCAGGGCACGAAGAGCCGGCACATCCCATACAAGCCGGATAGGCCGTCATCCGGCTCGCCGCAAGAAGAGCGAATTGCCGTCTGGAAGGGTTGTTCTCCTTGAGACAGTCGCAACGATCGGCCGATGTTGGGGAAGGAACCGCTTGTACTTGGCCTGACGGGTGAACCGTTTTTGCGGATTAAGGCTATGCCATTCAGCTTTCCTAAGACGATCACGTTGTGCAGCCGCCGCAGCTTTCGCTGGGTCGCTATCTGCACATTTCTTACGGTTCTGGTTACCGGGAGCGGCTGCCACAGCGTTCAGAAGCAGGATATGCACTTGCCTGTTGAAGGGACGATGCCCCGGGAGCTCTCGAAGGTCGTCCTGCCGACCTACACCATCGAGCCGCCGGACATCCTGTCGGTCGATCAGGTCCACTTGGTTCCGGGCGAGGACTACCGGTTGAAAAGCCAGGACATCGTACGCATCATGGCCCATCGGACGCGGCTTGATACCCTGAAGGAGGGAGACGTGGTGAACGTCGAAGTCCAAGGGGTTCCGTTGAAGCTGTCGGACTATCGCCTTCAGCCGGGCGATGCCCTGGAGATCCATGCAGCCAGCGTACTACCGAACTCTATCGTGGACAGGTTTCAGGTCGAGGCCAGCGGAGAGATTCGCCTTCGGGTGCCGGAGTTCGAAGCCGTTCAGAATCCCGCTGGCGGGGTCGTTGGCGAAGAGCTCGTGGGGGTCAACGATTACGGGTCAGTCCCCGTTGCGGGCAAGACCGTCGCCGAGGCCGAGCAGGCGATTCAAACGCACCTTGCCGAGCGCTTCCCGAGGGCGGAGGTTGTCGCCACGTTGGTAAAGTTCCCCCAGCCGGAGATGGTCCAGGGCACCTTGACCGTCCACAACCGCACCGACGGCCAGGGAAACGAAGAACTCGTCTTGCCGCTGCCTTACGGCCCCGTCCCGATAACCAACATGACGGTCGATGAGGCCGAGGACGCGGTGAGAGAGCGAGTGGAACAGCTCCTTTATCAGGTCACCGTTCAACTGACCCTGGTAAACGCTACTCCCATTGACGGCTCCTATCTGATGGAAATGGACGGCGGCATCGATCTGAACAGCCCCGTGAACTTTGCGCGGACCGGCGGCACGAACGCCATGACGGTGTTCAACGTCAACACGGGTCCCCCCGGCGGGGCAGAAATGGTGACGCGGGCTCCGGCGGCCGTCCAGCAACCCGGCGTGCAGCCCCAACCAAGATTGAGGACCGACGGCGGGCCCGCGCCGGGGGTCGAGAAAGTGTTCTATGAGCGGATTCACGACGTGGTCGGCAAACCGATCGACGTCGCGCAAGAACACCTCGAAAAACTCCTCGAGGAATGGGGGTATTTCAAAGATGTCGAAGTCTCCATGACGCTGGAGCAGGCCGCCGAATTGCAGCAGGTCCAAGGCGAGCACCTGGTCTGTCCCGACGGCACGATCACCCTGGGCACGTACGGCAACGTCCCGGTCGTGGGCCTGACCGTCGCCCAGGCCAAGGCGGCCATCGAGGCTCACCTGGACCGATTCTTCGAAGACCCTGAGGTCTCCGTGGGCGTCTTGGGCTACAACAGCAAGGTGTACTACGTGATCACCCAAGGCGCGGGCTTGGGCGACGGGGTGTTTCGATTCCCGGTCACGGGGAACGAGACGGTCCTGGACGCCATTGCGCAGATCAACGGACTTGAACAGGTTTCCTCCAAGCGGATCTGGATCGCCCGGCCCACGCCCGTGCCCGGCGAGGTCCAGGTGCTGCCGGTCAGTTGGGAAGCTATCACCGCCCAGGCGTCGGCCAGCACCAACTACCAGGTCCTCCCCGGCGACCGCGTGTTCATCTCCGAGGACAAGCTGGTCGCCCTGGACATCGGGCTTTCCAAACTCCTCGCCCCGGCTGAACGGATCATGGGAGTCCCGATTGTGGGCGTGGGCACGGTATCGAGGCTCTCTGGAAACGTCCTGGCGCGCGGTGCCCAGGGGGGGGGCTTCGGCGGTGGTTTCTGACGGGACAGACTAACGCGCCTCCAGAGTTTCGGGGCGATTGTGATAGGAAGCTAGTGGTCACTGCCATGGCTGATAGCATGAGAACCAAGGCGATCTTCTCGCTGGGGGTTACGCTCCTGGTGGCCCTTTGTGCCGGTTGCGTCTCCCATGAATCCGGAAAACCGGTGCTTGCCGGCGCGGGCGCCCCGGGCGCCCGCCCGCGCGACCCGTACTATGCACGACCCTGGAACAAACCGTGCCCGGTCGACGCGGTGTTTTCTGGGTACCACGCCACCTGCTGGACTCCCTGGCCGGAATACTGGACGGGCTGCCCGCCCCCGGCCGTAGGTGTGGAGATCCCGGCTGTCGCAACCGGCGACAGCACCACGGACGAGCCGCCGTTTGCCCCCACCCCCTCCGTGTTCGACCAGATCGAGCCGCCGGCCCCCCCTTTGTCCGAATTGACAGAGCCGGATGCGGCCTCTCCGCCGGACGCGGACGCCCTCGGTCCTGAAGTCATCACCAAACAGGAGTCCTCGCCATTCCTTGAGGAGGCGCTTCTTCAAACAGATGAGACCCCGCGGTCCTCGGAAACGAGAGAAGGCGAGGGCCAGCCCCCGGAGCCGTCACTCGGCGAAAGCGATGAATCCCATGGAGGCGCCCAGCCCGAACGTGATCTCGCCTCGCCTCCGGCGACCACCTCCGACACAAGCGCGACCGGCACGGGCGAAAAGGATTCAACGGACTCACAGGGGTCGATGCCTCCGGCACCTCTCCCGAAGGATACCCTTTCGCTGTTCACTCTTTCAGCCGACGCGAAGCTTCCCGCCGTGCCGGACGAGAGACTGGCCGAGGGCGACAGGGACAATGTCGAGGCTTCGGAAAAGGATTCACCCGGTTGGGCCTTTTGCTCGGACGACGCGGTGGCCGACACGGTCGAAACGTCCGGGCAAACGGGGCGCATTCGGAGTGACCTTTCGCGGAACTCCACCTCCCTTTCAGCCCTGTTGCACTCGCTTGCACTTTGAACGTGCTCGGGGGCAACCGGAATGTGTGAACCGTCGAAGGGATCGAACGTCGGGGCATCGCGCGAGTCCGCCGGTCGGCGTGCCGTTCTTCGACGGCACCGCTGGCTGACCTTCGTGCTGCCGATGGCCGTCTTCATGCTCGTCGGCTCGTTGGAGCCGAAGCCGCCCACGCCAGGCGCGCCGGACGGCTGGCTCGCGATCCCGTACCAATACTACCCGATCGTCTACACGCTCAAGATCGCTCTAACGGTGGCGGCCATCCTTTTCGTGCTGCCCGGGTATCGGGAGTTTCCGTTTCGCGTGAGTCCTCTGGCGGTGTTGGTGGGGGCGCTCGGAGTGGTGATTTGGGTGGGAACGTGCTCTCTCGGACTGGAGCAGCGGCTTCTGACGCCCCTCGGTCTGGGGCGGTTCCTTGGTCTCGGCGCCCGAAGCGCGTTCGATCCGTTTGTCGAGCTCCGCATCTACCCGGCCGCCTGGGCATGGGGTTTTTTGGCCGTTCGCTTCCTGGGGCTGGTGGCGGTGGTAGCGGTGATCGAGGAGTTCTTCTTGCGCGGCTTTCTGATGCGGTTCGTGCTCCAGGCCGATTGGTGGGAGGTCCCCTTTGGCAAGGTCAATGCGATATCGGTGATCGTGGCGACGGTCGTTCCCATGTTCATGCACCCTGCCGAGCTGTTCGCCGCCCTCCTCTGGTTCTCGCTGGTCACCTGGCTGATGGTGAAGACCAAGAACATCTGGGACTGCGTCGCGGCCCACGCCGTCACGAATTTGCTCTTGGGGGTCTACGTGGTATCAAGCGGCCAGTGGCAACTGATGTAGTCCGAACCGCGTAGTTCGATGTAGGTCTGCAAGACCAGCACCGCATGCGCTGCCGACATGCCGAGCAGCATCAGCCCCTAAGGTGAAGCCGGCTCGTTGCCCAGGAGCACCACGGGCACGGCGATTGCTGCGGCGATCCCTGCATAGGTTACCAGAGGATGTTCGGAGATCCAGGTGTAAATCCTGCCCTGGCGATCCCGCAAGGGACCTCGTCCGCGTACGAGCGAGCCGTCGGAGACTATCAGCAAGGCCCCGTTCGCCGCCGGAGGCGCCGTACGAGGGGCCCATGCCCGGCAGATCCGGACCGACCCGGCGGCCCCGACACCGTACACCCCTCCGCGGACGCCGGCGAACACGAAGCGGCCATTTGGGTCTGTTTCGGTCGAGGCCACTGGCCGAAGGCCATTCAAGAGCACAACCGGGGCCCCAGCCACCGGGGCACCGTCAGGATCAACCACCGTTCCACGGAGCGTTTGGGCGGAGCCTAGCGCGATGTCGACGATCTCAACCGCCGCAGGGGTCGGCGAGGAGGCCTCCCGTGGCTCCGCCGCCACGATGGCTGCCTCCGGGACGAGCAGTCCCAGACAGGCCAGCGTTATCACCGCGCCTTTGAGTCCCGATGATCCCCTCATCACAGCTCCTTTTTGGTTGAACGTCCCCGATCGCCAGCGCCACGGGCCTATGGGTACCCTCCTGGAGGGGCGCCCCACGAACCGTTATCGGTCGCTATGTGCCGATTTCTTCACTTCTGACGGTCCTGCCAGGTAAGCGGAAAGCACAGGTGTAACGGTCGTGTCGATCGCGCAAGAGCGGCTGAGGCTTGCCGTACGGACGCCGGACTTGCCCGGCTTCCGGGAGAGACTGGGGAGAGGATGTTTTGGCTTGACACGACTGACTCCTCTATGCATCCTGGAAATACAATCATTGTCCGGCCTGCCAGACTCAGGCCTACCCGATCCCCCGAGTTGGGTGATCTTTGGCGCCTGCCGTGATCGACATCCATGCAGCAAACGAATCCACCCGGTACGCTTGCATCCTCAGCGAGAAGGGACGGGGCAAACCGGCTCTCCGCTCAGGCAACAGACGTGAAACAGGCGGCAAACAGGGCGCCGCTCGGCCCCAAACCCCGTGCACCAGACGAGGACGGTGACGCACTAGTCCACCGCACCGCGCGTCAGCTACTCCGGTTGAGGGCCAACGGGGGCGGGCTCAAACGGAAGCTGCTTCTGGCGGGGGCCCTTACTGTTCTTCTCGCGGCTGCCGCCCTGGCCTCATGGCTCCTCGCATGGGGCCCGTTAGCAGCAGGGGCTCGCGTTTTCTTCAGCTTGGCGGCGGGTTAGTACAGCCCCGAAGAGCCCCGCGAGCCCAAGGACCCGGAGCGGCCCGACGTGCGCGGGACGGCATTGGTTCGGCCTGCAGTTCCCGTCGCTCCGCCCGAGTAGTTGGACGAGTGGTTCCCGAAGTAGGACGAGTGGTTCCCAAACGCGCTGCCTCTCCCGGTGGGGGCTACGGGCCCAGCCTGTTGAAACTGGCTGATCTGGCCCCGCAGGGAGCGAATGCCGGCCTGTTGCTGCTGGATTTGGGCGGACTGCCCGGCGATCGTCCTCTCCAGTTGCCGTTGCGGGACAACGTAACTGTGATACTGGCCCAGCGGCCCGGGATCCTGCCGGAAAAGCTGCAGGTACGGGCTGAACGTGGGGCGGCTAACGTGGTAATTCCGCTGGGCCTGGGCCGGCCTTGCGGAGCACAGAGCGATCCATCCGGCCACAAAGGCTGTCGCAATTAGAACCCGTTGCATGGCTGACTTTCCTCCCGTCACGGACACCCCCTCCTTCCGGAGATATCGTCAAAATCGGCCGGCCGGCTTCGCAGATTCCAGGAATTGCCTCCGGGAACCCCACTTCGGTAGCAGGACGGCCCCGGCCCCACTGATTTGTGGATGCCGAACCGGCTGAGCCTGCTCAGAGGCCGTCCGAAGGGGCCCGCACCCTCCCACGCAAAAGTGTGGCTGACATCGAGGGGGGGTTTCCCGGCGGCCCCAGGTTTGTCGACGCCAAGCCGACACTTTCTTCCTTCTTTCTTGCTTTGAAGCCTCGGGCCTGCCACGGTCCACATTGGAAGATTGCCCACCGGTCACCACTTGCCAATACCAGTAAGGGAAGATTGCCCGTATTGGGTAGGGAAAAGAAACAATGACCCGCTTAAAGGGGTAAATCGGCGGTTTCACGGCGGCGGAGTTCGGTGAATTTTTGGAACCGGTTTTCTAATTCTCGGAGTAGGATTTCTCTTTTTTTTGAGATCGCGCTTTGACCATGATCTTGTGTCGCGCTC
>JBDRTC010000333.1:0-7519 GCA_043824335.1 Planctomycetota bacterium
AAGGCGTTCCATCGCGGTCGATCGATCCGATTCGCACGCCCTTGGGAAAGGCCAGATCCTTCAGGGCGACCCCCACCGAGTCCGTCTTCTCGGTGATGTCGACGATCTGCATCTCCAGCTCGCCGCGGGCGAAGTTCTCGACGGTGATCGAGCCCGGATGACGAATCGCCCGGGCCAACTCCATTGCCGAGAGGTGCTCGAGACTCAGGAGGCGGTCGATCTGGAAATGCCGCTGGTAGTCGAACGTGCTCAGATCGCGGAAGACGGGCGCGTAGACCCGGGCCACGGTGCGGCGGGCCCCCATCGCCTTGGCCATGCTGGCGGCGATCAAGTTGCCTTCGTCGCTGCCGGTCACCGCCAGACAGAAATCGGCCCCGGACACCCCGGCCTGGAAGAGAACGCTCGACTGGGCTACCGAGCCCGACACGACGCGCACGTCCAATTCGTCGTTCGCCCGCTGAATCACCGCCGGATCATGGTCCACCACCGTCACGCTGTGCCGATGCTGACACAACATCTCGGCAATCGACGTGCCGACGGTCCCCGCCCCCAAAACTACGATCCTCATCGGCCCCGCCTCATTGAAACCACGAGCCCACCGTAAGCACCACGAAAACCACGACCATGAACCCGACGATCCACGTTCCCACCCGCGTTGCGTGGCGGAGGATCGGTTCCATCGCCTCGTGCCGCGTCGCCGAGTAAACGAGGCTCACCGCGATCACCAGCGGCACGGCGTACCACAAGTCGTTCATCCAGAGGTTGGCCATGAGCAGCATTTCCATGGAAATGTACATTCCGAGCGCCGGATTACGGGGCGTAAGATCGGTAGTCTATGATTTCGCGACGTCTGTGTCGGCATCCTGGCCCTCTTCGCCTTCCTCTTCTTCCTCTTTGCCTCTCTCGGCAAAGACGGGACCGCCCCAGGCGTCGTATATCGCCAGGATGTTCAGCAGCCCGGCGACCATCGTGTAGACGGTGCCGAACTCGAAGAAACGGTGGAGCTTCTTATTGAGCGTGTCCTCCGTGGGCTGATCCTGGAGTGCCCTGCGCACGCTTTCGCTGACCTGTTCGGCAGGGTCCGGACGGGGCGGGGCCATGAAACTCGACCACGGTCTCTCCCCTTTCCTCGCCCGAAGGGCCTGCACCAGCGCCGGCATGGCGGGAAGCCCGATCCCCGCCTGGCACAGATACGGAAGCCGCCGATGCCCGGGCCGCCACGAGGCATACACCACCCGGCCCCAGCCAAGCTCATCGCTGCCCCCCAGGTAGACTCCGTACGAGAACGTGCCCATGATGCAGACAAAAAACAAGACCGCCTTGGCCACGCGCCCCTGATAAAAATGGCCCAACCCGGGAAGCAGCCAAGCCAGCACGGCCGCCGTTACCGGGTCCTTTAGCTCGACCGATTGCTCTTCGTCTGCGTGTAAGACCGCGTTGGTCACCGGTGATCTACCTCCAAACCTGTGGCGTTCCCCCAAGAAACGGCCTCTGAGCCGAACGGGCAAGCGCGTCGCTGGGCCTAACTCTTGTAGGGGGATGGCAGCGCGTTATGAATGGACTTGCCCCAGGGCACTCATTGTCATTCTAGCCCGCGTGGACGACATTGCCAGACCAGTTCGCTTCCGGCGACGTGGCAGAAACAAAGGCCCATACCCTCTCTCGGGGGTAATGGCCTTGCCCGGAAACGCGCGTTGGGTGGCGTTGGCTGCTTGTCAGCCAGTGTATCCCTTGTGCCACCCGACGCCCTAGGGTATTCAGGGGCAGGCAAGCTGCCCCCGGCACCCAAAGTAGTGCCACCCACAGACTCGAACTTGACGGACCGCTAGCCCATCTTTTCCAGTCTCTCGCAGCATTCCTTGACGAACAGCACGTTCTCCGGCGGCGTTTCATAGGGCAGTGCGCCCGTGCCCAGGCAAACGTTGTCGCGGCCGGCCGTCAACCGGACGATGCGGTCGACCTCCGCGCGGATCGCCTCCCGGGTGCCGCGAGCCATGACCTCGGCCGACGTGTTCACCCTCACCCGAACGTGGCTGCGGTCCCAGACTTTTTCCATGAAGGCCCGTTGATCCGTCTCGATGGGGCAGACCACGTACCCGGTGCCCGTTTCGAGGATCGGCTCGAGGATCGGCGCCGTGTCGCCGCCGATGATGCACGGGACCGGATGCCCCATCACCGAGGCGGTCGAGTCGATCGTGCTTTTGAGTGCCGGCAGCTCGACCCGGCGAAACATCTCCGGCGACAGGAGCGGCGGGGCGGCGGCCGACTCGAAAAAGGCGATGTCCAACCCTGCCCGGTTGATCGCGTGGCAAAAATCGACCTGGCCGTCGACCAGGTGCATCAGCCCGGCGGCCGCCTCCTCGGGCCGGGTGATCACGTCGCACAAGAGGGTCTCGAAACCGACCAGGTTGGCGGCGATCGAGAACGGCCCGCTCAAGGGCACGCGGATTTCGGTCTGAAGAAACTCACGGGCGAGTCGGGCCGCCACCTCGATCACCATCGGGATCCGCCCGGCCGAACAGGGATCGAACGGCTTCAGCCCGCAAAGCTCGCCGGCCGATCCCACGACCGGCCTTCCCGCCGCCGGGATGCCCACGCCGTGCGACTTCTCGATGACGGCGCCGTACGCCTCGGCCTCCAGGTTGTAGATGTCGATGCCCACTACGATCGGTGAATGCTCGTAGCGCCGATACGCTTCCGCATGGGCTTCGTAGAGCAAGTCCGCATCCCGCGACACCTCCCACGGCGTGCGGCCGATCAGAAACGCGGCATGCTCGTAAACCGAAGGGGAAAAGTCCATCTCGACTGCCGAACAGGTCTGCTGGTCACATAGAGCGATATCGTACGTGCCGCGGCGGGAAAGGTCAATCGTCCAGCGTGTCGTCCCGGCCGGTTTCTTGACCTGCCTTGGCGGTTGGAGTAGTCTCACGCGGAATACTGGAGCTTCCGGCCCCAAACGACACGTCAGGATCGGAGGTGCAACAACTTCCGCATTCCCCGTTGGTGCGGCAGTTGTACTGCCGCATCCCGCTCGGGGCAGCAGTACAACTGCTGCTCCAACCTGGACTGGGAGTTGCTGAAGTTATTCTCCGTCCGATCCTCACGACCCTCTTTCACGGTGGTCTTATGCTTGGCATTACGCTCGTCGACTGGCTGGTCATTTTCGTCTATCTGATCGGCATCACGGTGATCGGCGCCTGGGCGATCCGCAAGGTGAAGGACTCGACCAGCTTCTTCATCAGCGACCGGAAGTTCGGCAGTTGGATGATGATCTTCTTCAACTTCGGCACCGGCACCCACTCCGACCAGGCGGTTTCCGTGGCGGCCAAGACCTATCGCGTGGGGGCCTCCGGCCTTTGGTATCAATTGCTGTGGATTTTTTCGACGCCGTTTTATTGGGTGATTGCCCCGATGTTCCGTCGCATGCGGGCCGTGACCACTTCCGATTTTTTTGAAGCGAGATTCAATCGGAGCGTGGCCGTGCTGTACGCCTGCGTGGCCATCATGAACCTGGTCGTCAACATCGGCGTGATGCTCTTGGGTTCCAGCAAGCTGATCACCGCGATCACCGGGGGCGCCATCAACCCGTACTTCGCCATCGCCGCGATGACCGTGATGTTTCTCATCTACGGGGTGGCCGGCGGGCTCAGCGCGGCGGTCGTCACCGACTTCATCCAGGGGATTCTGACAATCGTCCTCTCCTTCCTCATCCTGCCGTTCGCCCTGGTGGCCGTCGGCGGGATGGGCCAGATGCGGGCAACGCTCGACGGCCAGATGACCGCCGAATACGAAGCCGCGATCCAGAAGGCGCAGGACACGGACCACCCTGGAATGACGGAAGACGGGCGGAAGATCGAGCGGCAAGACATGTTCGCGCTGGTCTCGCCCGAGATCGGCCTGTTTTACATCATTGTGATTTCCTTGAACGGCCTGATCGGCTACGGCACGCAGCCGCACACGATGGGCCTCTGCGCGGCGGCGAAGACGGAAATGGTGGCCCGCATTGGGATGACGTGCGGGATGTTCATCAAGCGATTCTGCACGGTCGCCTGGGTGGTCACGGGGCTATGCGCCGCGGCCCTTTACATCAAGGAGCGAGGCGCCGCCGATTTCGACGTCGACTATGTGTACGGCCTGATGGCCCGCGATCTCTTGCCCGGCATCATGCCGGGCCTGGTGGGGCTGTTCATCGCCTCGATGCTGGCCGCCGTGATGAGCTCGTGCGACGCCTTCATGGTCGCCTGCTCCGCCTTGTTCACCGAGAACGTCTATCGCAAGCTGATCGTGCCGAATGCCGGCGACCGGCACTACATGATCGTCGGGCGCGTCGTTTCCGTGCTGGTGGTGGCCGTCGCCATTCTCTTCGCCTTCAGCCTGGAGAGCGTCGTCAAGGGATTGGAAGTATTCTGGCAGATCTCGGCGATCATGGGGCTGGCGTTCTGGGCGGGGCTGTTCTGGCGTCGCACCACGCCGGCCGGGGCGTGGGCGGGAACGCTGGTCAGCTTCGGCGTGCTGTTGCTAACCAGCAAGATCACGCTTCCCGGCTTTGTGGCCTGGGACTTCAACGCCCAGTTCGCATCCAGTTTGCCCGCTTTTCTCACCTTCCTGGATACCTCGAAGGAGACGCCGGAGCTGGTGCTCTACCTTCCCTGGAAGATGATCTTCTACCTGACGAGCGGCCTGATCGCGATGGTGGCGGTCAGTCTCGCGACGCGGCCCGTCGCCGAGGCGAAGCTCGAACGGTTCTACGCCTGCCTTCGCACGCCGGTGGGGCCCGACGAGCCGGAGACCGAGCCCTTCACGCTCCCGCCGGGCGTCGAGCCGACCCCTCGCCGCGTGCTCGTGGATCTTCCCGGCTTCGAGATTCCCGTGCCCAGCCGGGTCAGCGTGCTGGGGGTGCTCACGGCCGCGCTGGCCGTCGTGGCGTTCATCGCCGGCGTCTACTGGGTTTTCAGCTTGGGGGCGTAGTAGTCTGTCCGAATTGGATTGACGACCATCCGGACCTGGAAGCCCTCACGTTCTGACGTTGGCGGGCAGCCCCGTAGCGCGGGACCTTGCAGACGCCGCGGCGGTCGGCGACAATGGCCAACCATGAACATGGACTTTTCCCGACGCGAAATGATCGTTCGCACGGGCGCGTGCCTCGGCGCGGCTGCTGCCGCCGCAACGAGTTCGGTCGCCGTCGCGGGCGAGCCCCGGGCCGAGCCCGCGTCTGAGCCGTTCGGCTACTGTCTGAACATGTCGACGATCATGGGGCACAAGCTCTCGGTCGTCGAGGAGATCGAGGTCGCCGCCAAGGCCGGATGGCAGGGGGTCGAGCTGTGGCTCCGGAACGTCCGCCGTTACGTCGAGGAGGGCGGCTCACTGGACGATCTCCGCAAGCGGATCGGTGACCTGGGGCTGACCGTCGTCAACGCGATCGGCTTCACTGCCTGGGCAATCGACGACGACGCAAAGCGGGCCGAAGGTTTCGAGCAGTTCCGAGAGGAGATGGAGCTGGTCGCCCGGATCGGCGGCAGGCACATCGCCGCCTCGCCGGCGGGCATCAACCGCACGCCGGGGATCGACCTTCGGAAAGTCGCCGAGCGGTATCGCGCCCTGTTGGAGTTGGGCCGCGAGACCGGCGTGATCCCGCAACTGGAGATTTGGGGATCCGCCCAGACGCTCGGCACCGTCGGCGAAGCGGCCCTGGTCGCTTGCCAGGCGAACCATCCCGACGCCTGCCTGCTCCTGGACGCCTACCATATGTACAGGGGCGGAAGCGGCTTCGAGTGCCTGAAGCTCCTAAGCGGCGCTGGGATGCACGAGTTCCACGTCAACGATTACCCGGAGGACCCGCCGCGGGAAGAGATGAACGACTCCCACCGCGTGTACCCGGGCGACGGCGTCTGCCCGCTTCCTTCGGTCCTGCGGACCTTGCACGCCACGGGCTTCCGGGGAATGCTCTCCCTGGAAGTGTTCAACCGCGATTACTGGCAGCAAGACGCCCTGGCGGTGGCCAAGACCGGGCTGGAGAAAACGCGAGACGTCGTGCGCAAAGCGCTGGCGTAGGACTCGCCTAGCCCTGGAGCAGGCAGGGGTGCGCTGGTCCACCGACTTTTGGCCCCCACAACGGAAGGGTCTTTTGCCGAGAGAATCGACGGCCAGAAGAACGGGTAAGCATGGAAGTGGGTGCCCGTACATTGGCCCCGTGGGAGAGCCGGGCGACCGGGAATAGCGGACTTCAGATACCTCTGATGGCCTCGCGGATCACGGTTTGTTTTCCCACCAATCCGGATTCAGGAGGTCCAGCTCGAACAAGTGGCCGCCTGGGCTCACGGTGTCGTCGTCTCCCAGGGTCGTCGACTCTGCACTGACGTAGTCGAAGCCGGTAACTTCGAACAGGTAGGATGTCGCTGCGCTGGACAGCCTTGCCCAGTCGCTGCCGGTTTCGAGCGTGTCGGGGTCCGCCGAGTCGGAGAGAATCGCTCGATCATAGATGCCGCCCGAGCCTGCGTCGGCGAAGACTTTATCGAAGTAGATGGCCTCGTTGGAGAACCCAAAGCCGTACAGATTGGCGTAGGACTCGTTGTTGTGGTAGGGGTCGGCCAGACGGCCGATGAAGTAGTCGTACAAATCGGGGGAGCCTACAAGATAGGCCTCGTCTCCATCGCCGACCGTTGCTTCAGCTTTGACGGAGTCGAAATACTCGGCTCGGACAAGATAATCGCTGCCCTCCATCTTGGCTTCGGTGGGTGTTCCCGTGAAGGTGTCCGGGCTTCCGTTCCGGCCGTGCAGCATGGCCGTGTCAGGGAAGGAGTGGGTTGGCTTGGATATGGCGTGGATGTAGCGGAAATCGTTCGCACTGACAATGGCCCCGCTATCGAAAGTCATCGTGGCCAGATCGGGCCAGGCCTCGAACGTATCGGAGGCGTCCGAGTCGTGCAGCAGGGCCGTCTCGCCGTCGGAGTGCACGGAGTTCAGGTTGACAATCTCGAAATATCTGGCCCCACTGTAGAAATCGCTTCCGTACACCATGCTTTCATCCGGACGACCTTCGAAGCTGTCCTGCTGTCCGCTGGAGCCGTAAAGGTCGGCCGTGTCGGTGCCGCCCTTCATTGCGATGCCGTAGACGTCACGGAAATCATTGGCGTAGACAACGGCCCCACTCTCGAAAGTCATCGTGGCCAGGTTGGGCCGGGCCTCGAACGTATCGGCCCCGGCCGAGTCGATCATCACGGCCTTTTCGCCATCGGAGTGCACGGAGTTCAGGTTGACGACATCGAAATACTTGGCCTGACTGTAGAAATCGCTGCCGTACGCCATGCTTCGATCCGCATAGCTTTCGAACTTGTCCCGCTGTCCGCTGACGCCGTAGAGGTCGGCCGTGTCGGCGCCGCCGTTCATTGCGCCGTTCATTGCGATGCCGTGGACGTCACGGAAATCATTGGCGTGGACAACGTTCCCACTCTCGAAAGTCATCGTGGCCAGGTTGGGCCAGGCCTCGAACGTATCGGACCCGGCCGAGTCGATCATCACG
>JBDRTC010000334.1:0-8735 GCA_043824335.1 Planctomycetota bacterium
GCAGGGCAATCTGCTGGGCGAGCCGGGCGCCCCGGGAAACGTAGTCGTCGACCGCCCGGACGGCCCCGGTGATCGGGTCGAGCGTCACTTCGAAATACTCGTTTCTGAGCACGTTTTCCTCGGCCATGGGCCGGTCTTCAAGTTTCTTGCTCCGTCTCAATCTTCCTTTCTTGCGTTTCCCCTCTTCCGGCGGCGTTTGCCCGGCGGATCCGGCACCGACCCAGGCGAAGCCCATTCCCGGCACGTCGACCACGACCTGTTTTTGTCCGGCCGACTCGCCTGCCGCTCGAATCGGCCCTCCCACGGCCGGCAGGTGGTCGAGTTCCGTAACGTCCGCCAATAGGCGCCGGGAAAAACTCCACGGATTGACCAGGAGGTATCCCTTCTCGGCGGCCGCTTCTTCGCGCGGTAGCAGACGAGAGAATCGGCCAACCGCCTCCTCGGAGTCTCGCTCGAATCGGCCGACCAACTCCGCGTGCCGGCTCGAATCGACCGCCTCGTCGTCTTCGACCCCGTCGATGTCTTCCGGCAACGCTTGGCAAGCTACCGGTTCTTTCGGCCCCGCGCTGGCCAGATCGGCCATGGCACCAAGCGCACCGGCGGCATCGGCCCAAGCACGCCGGTGGTGGTAGCGAATCCACCGGGAGATCGGGTCGGGCCGGCCCTGGGCCATTGCCTGCCGAAGATAGGGGGGCCGATAGTCGTCCGGCCCGGATCGGGTCCACTCGTTGATCGACTGGCTTTTTTCCAGGTACTCGGTGATGGTGCGAAACGCTCCCAGCACCGGCGAGTAGGTGGCGATCCGCTGAAGGTCTTCGTACCACCGGCAACTCTGGCCCGGCCAATGGGCGAAGACGGCCGTGGCGTTGTGCTCGTGGTAGGAAGCGTTGCTGACCTTGGAGGCAAGATTGAGGAAGTTGGCCGACCGGGCGGCGTCGAGCGGGAGTCGGGCGAGTGCCTCGACTTCGGTCCCGTCGAGGCCCACCCACCAAATTTTGGCCTGGCTGCCGGTCGGGAAATGGCCGTCATCGAGCGTGAAGTGGACCGCGCCCTGGAATCCGAATCGGCGAAGGATCTGCGGCAGCACGGGCGACAGGCCAAACCGCCGCCGGCCGAAGATCGTCGGCCGCCCGTCCAGATGCCGGCGGTAGGACGCCAGTCCCCGCTCGAACTGCTCGGCGATTGCCTCCGGCGCCAGCATCGACAGGGCCTGTTCGTAAAGTTCGCCCCCCACCAGGGCCACGGCGTTTCTCCCCAGCGCCTCCTTGAGTGCCGCGAGCGTGGCCGGTTCCCGCCGCGCCATTGCTTCGACCGTTGCGCCGGAGAGGAGCAGATTCGTGGGCAGGTCCTTGGCCAACTCGTCGCGCAGGGGCTTTCCCAGCGTGGTGGGGGCGACCAGCGTGAGATCGATCAGATGGGGGTCTTCCTCGGCCGAATAGGTGTAGGGCAATCCTCGCCGGGCATCGGTCAGCCGACCAAGCGCGGTGCCGAGATGGTCGCGTGCCGTCTTTTCATCCCCTTCAATCGCCGCGCCGGCCGCGGCAATCGTCTCTTTCGCGAGAAGCTCCCGGTCGAACTGGCCCGTATAATCGTAGTACTGCTCGCCGTAGTATTGAATGTCGTTGCCCATGTCGTAGCCGGCGTCCCGGATGAGCACCTCCATCTGCAAGTGGCAGAAGCCCAGGGCGAAAAAGTCGGCCGCCAGATTCGGATCGACGCTCCCGGGGCCTCCGTCGAGCCGCTCCAAGGCGGCGTCGACCATCCGCTCGCGGCAATCGAGCTGGCGAATTACCAGGGCCCCCGAGTCAGCCGCCAAGTCGAGCCAGTCGGGGGCGAGGGACTTTTCACTGGCCTCGGGCAGCATGATGAGGCCGCCGGATGGGTCCTTCGGCGGCTCCTGGGCGGAAACCCACTTCGGCAGCTCCCGGGCACAGGCCAGCAGGGCCGGATGGTACAGGGCCGTCCAGGCCGAGAGAAGCTGCTCGGCGTGGGCGACCTCGCGATCGAGCGCGTACCCCTCGAGACTCTGGCAGGGCAAGATAACGATCAGTTTCTCGAACTTCATATGAGCAAATGACTTGCGGTGCCTTTCCCGCCCCCGGTGATGGTCCAGCCAAAGCGAGATCGAATCAAGCCCGTAACCCAGTACAATAGTCGCTTGGAAGACTCAAGTCGAGGCGGGACCCGGCGGGCGAGGTCCCGGGCCCGATCGAATCGCCGGGCCGTGGTGCCGGCATCGTCGTCTGACGACCGTCCCCCGGGAGCGGCCTTGGATTTCTCGGCCCTGGCAGGTAGGGGGGGACAACCTCAATCTTAAGTGTTATTGGGGTGATCGGCACGCCCATTTCTGGGCCGTCCTCCCGGGGGAGACCTTGTTGACACGGGCCCTGTCTCGTCGATAAACTAGTGAATGGAAGAGGCGTAGTGTGCATCGGTGTATTTTGGCATTTCTCACGCGCGGCCGTCGTCCGGCCCGGGGCTTCTCGGAACAGGACGAATAGAAGTCCGTCTGGTAGTCCCGCCCGGAACAGAGAGAGGACTCCTGCCATGGCCAAGAGCGACTCCGCTTGGGGCATCGACATTGGTAACTCGTCGTTGAAGGCGGTGCGGTGCCGGCTGGGCGATCAGCCGGATCAAGTCGTCGCCGACGCCTTCGACTACATCGAGTACCCCAAGATTCTCACGCAGCCTGGGGCGGAGCCGGAGGCGCTGGTGCGCGACGCGCTTGCGCAGTTCCAGTCGCGCAACAGCGTGCGTGGCGATCAGGTGGCCATCTCCGTGTCGGGCCAGAGCGGGTTGGCTCGGTTCATCAAGCTGCCGCCGGTCGAGTCCAAGCGGATCCCCGATATCGTCAGGTACGAGGCCAAGCAGCAAATCCCGTTCGACCTGAACGACGTCATCTGGGATTACCAGCAGATCGCCGGCGGGATGGAGGTGGAAGGCTTTGTGCTCGAGGCGGAGGTCGGGCTTTTCGCCATGAAGCGCGATCAGGTGTTTCGCGCCCTGGAGCCTTTCGCTTCGATCGGAATCGACGTGGACTACGTGCAGTTGACGCCGCTGGCCTTGTACAATTTCCTCGTCTTCGATCAGCTCCAGGATCTCCCCTCGCCCGACGAATACGATCCCGAATCGCCCCCACCCTCCTATGTTATTCTTTCGATGGGAACCGACGCCACCGACTTGGTGGTGACCAACGGGTACCGCGTGTGGCAACGGAGTATTCCGTTGGGCGGCAACCACTTCACCAAGGCGCTGACCAAGGAACTCAAGCTCACCTTCGCCAAGGCCGAGCACCTCAAGCGGAATGCCTCGAGCGCGCAAGACCCCAAGGCGGTGTTCCAGGCAATGCGGCCCGTCTTCAACGACCTGTTGACCGAGATCCAACGGTCGGTCACCTACTTCTCCAGCATCGACCGCTCGGCCAAGATCGCCAAGATCGTCACCCTGGGCAATGCGATGAAGTTGCCCGGCATCGGACGGTATCTTGGCCAGAGCCTGGGGGTTGAGGTGGTTCGGCTCGATGCGTTCCGCGGGATGACCGGTTCCGAGGTGGTCGGCGCTCCTGCGTTCTCGGAGAACGTGCTCACGTTCGGGCCCTGTTACGGTTTGGCGCTTCAGGCGCTGGGCAAAAGCGCGCTGGGGACCAATCTGTTGCCCCGGGAGCTTGTCAAGGACCGGTTGATCCGCCAGAAGAAGCCTTGGGCGGTGGCCGCCGCGGCCGGTCTGCTGCTGGCGTGCATGATCAGCTTTGTCGGCTTCTCTCGCGCAACGGGCACCATGGACGAGTCGGTGTTCGGCAGCGCCGAGAAGGAAGCCAAGTCTGCGGTCGACAACTCCCAATCGCTCAAAAGCGCCGAGACCGCCGCCACGAGCGGGTTCCAGGCGACCGACCAGATCGGCAAGCACGTGGTGGGCTTCGTCGAGGGGCGCCTCCGGTGGCTGGAACTGCTCCGGGCGGTCAACGAGTGTCTGCCAAGTGATCCGCCGAACGCCCGGCAGGAAGAGATCTCGCTGCGCAACGAGTTGCACGTGACCAGCCTCGAGTGTTTTCACGTGGACAAGCTCGAGAACTGGTTCGGGGGCGTCGAGAAGTGGTACGAGGCGCCGGCGGGCCGGCCGCAAGTCACTTTGGCTTCGGCCGCGAGTCCCGCCCAACCGAATGCCGCGCCGGCAAACAACGCAGCTCAACCCGCGGCAGACGCCGCCGACGCGGGTGCGCCCGCTTTAGGCCCGACGAGCCCGGCTCCCGAGCCGGCGGCGGGAGCGGGGGCGGAGGGCAGGCCCACGGGACCCGGCTGGGTGATTCGGCTTACCGGATACCATTACCACAACCACCGAACTGCCGTCGACGTGCGAGGCCAACACTTTGTCCAGGGCGCTCAGTACGTGCGTGAGAAGCTGATCCGGGCCCTTGAAGGGTTGGAAAAAGACATCATGCTTCCCCGCGGTGACGCAGCCGGAGGGCTGGAGCGCGTCTCCATGAAGGAACTCGGCATCGGCTATCCCGTCCTGGTCAATCCGGGGCAGATCTTCCGGGAGACGATCGTGAATCCCAATGCGGACGGGGCCATGCAAACGGGCATGGGAGGCATGGGAGGCATGGGACCCGGAGGTATGGGGATGGGACCCGGAGGCATGGGGCCCTCGGAGTACGGGATGGAGGGGCCCGGCATGGCCCCGGGAGGATTCGGGGCCACGAGGGGGTCGAAGCGTGGCGCCGGCGACGAGGACGACGAGAAGGCGGAAGACGCCGCCATCGACTTGATGCGTTTCAATTTCGAGGTGCAGTTTAGCTGGCAGCCCAAGTTGCCCACCGAACGGCACGAAGAGGAACAAGCGGCGGAACCACAAGCGGAACAGGCAGATGCGGGCGAGGCCTAGCCCAAGTCGGGCGTCGGGCCCCAACCCCGGAGGAATCGAGCCATGGATCAAGTGAAAGTCGTTCTTGCTGCGATCAAGAAGCACCATTTCTGGCTATTGTGCGTCGTGGCCGTCCTCGTGAGCCTCGGGATTTGGTGGTCGGCCACCGCGGCAATGGCCAAGCGGATCGAGGAACGGAAGGGCGAACTCAAGGGCGCGTACGACAGCGTTGCGGGAATCCGTAGCGGCGGGTTGCACCCCAACGAAGACACCAACCAGGCGATTCAAGAAAGACACGACAAGCTGACGGATAACGTCTTCAAGGCCTGGACCGCCTTCTTCCAGGACCAGCAGATACGGAACCGATGGCCCAAGGCACTGGGGCCGGATGTCGTTGCCTACGTGGAGTCGCTCGGCCCGAACGACGAGATCCCGTCCGAGCATCGGGATACCTATATGTACTTCATCCGCAACCACTTCCCGGAGATGGTCGAGATCGTCGAGATCCGGCTACCCGTCGCTAAAGACGAAAACGGAAAGCCGAAGAAGGACGCCGAGGGCAATCCCGTCAAGATCAACCCCTTCGAAAACTCCACGGGGCAGGGAAACCTCGGTGGCGGGGGCATGGGTGGCATGCCCGGCATGGCCGGCATGGGGGCGACCGGTGGAATGGGTGGCCCGGGCGAAGGCTCGTATGGCGGTCGGTCCGTTTCCGGGCGCGAAGAGCTTGTCGGCAAGGTCGACTGGGACATGTCGGATCTGACGCGGATTCGGGCGAATTTCTACTGGACCACCCAGCCGACAACGATCCAGGTCCGTCTGGCCCAGGAGGACCTTTGGGTCTACGAAGCGCTGTTGCGGATCATTCGCCAGACCAACGCACACGCCAGGAGCTATCACAATGCGGCGGTCAAGGAGATCCTGGCCCTGGAAATCGGGCAGAAGGCGGCGGCCGCCTTTGCCCAGTCACGCATACAGACGGGCGGCTCGGCGGGCGGAGGTGGGGGTGCGGGAGGCATGCCGGGCATGATGCCCGGGGGCCCGGGAGGCATGGGGGGAGATATGCCGGGTATGACGCCCGGTGGCATGGGCGGCATGCCGGGCATGATGCCCGGACCTGGAGGCATGTCGGGGATGACGGGGTCCGGAATGGAGGATGCCATGTCGATGGGGCCTGGTGGGGGACAGATGAGGGAGGGCGGGACCGCGACCGCAAAATCGCCCGAAGAGCAGTGGAAGGAACAACTGGTCAACTATCGATACGTCGACCAGGACGGAATGCCCCTGGCGGCTTCCGCCTCGGAGCCCTTCGCCGAGTTCCGGATGATGCCGGTCCGCATGCTCTTGCGGGGTGACCAGCGGAGAATCTCCAAGCTCTTGGTCAACTGCGCCAATTCCGAGATGCCCGTTGAGGTTTGCCACGTGGCCATTAACCCTGGAAAAGGCGGTTCCCTAAATCTGGGTGGGGCAGGCGCCGGCATGGGAACCGGCATGGGAGCCGGACCGGGCGGCATGGGGCCGGGAGCCATGTCCCCTGGAGCCGGTGCTGGTGGTGCATTCCCTGGGGGGCTCGGCGGCGGGGGCAAGGAGTTCGGGCAGGGAGGCGGCATGGGCGTTGGGCCCGGGGGCGGAATGCCCATGGGCGGCAGCCGCGACCAGCAGACAACCTACGACGTTGTTCTGGAAGTCCAAGGGATCATCTATCTATTCAATCCCCCCGATCGCGAAAAGCTGGGCACCGGATCGGCCGGGGATGCCATGGCGGCGGGACCGGCGGCGGAAGCGCCCCAAGCAGGACCAGACGCAGCGCCCGTAGCCGAACCACCGGCCCGCGCGCCAGCCGGGACCCCGGCAGCCGCCGGCACACCCGCCGCGCCCGCGACACGGCCGGGGGCGGGGGGAACAAATCCGTAACGGAGAAGTCAGACCGTCCCGGGGGGGCGTGAGTCGTACGTCCGTCTCGAACGAACCGTTTGGAACTAGCAGGAGGTCCACCAATGAAAGCGAACTTCAACGCAAACTCGATGAAACAGTTTTGCATCGATCATGGCGAAAAGTTCGTCCTGGGGGGGGTGGTGCTTCTGCTCCTTTTGTTCGCGGCCCGGGCCGTGCAAATCGGCGGGGGAGGCCCTCCTTTCACCCCGACGGAAATGAGCACGGCGGCAAAAGACGCGATAGTGTACGTGAACAGCACAAAACTGGGCGACTATGCTCTGCCCACAGTGGTGCTGTACCACGAGATCCAAAAGCGCGCCAGCGAGAATATCCTGGAGGAACACTACGAGCCGAAGGTGCCCTTTAACAGACCCGATTTTGAACAGCGAAGCAAGCGCGGGGTGCCGGAATTGCTCGCGGTCGAAGACCTGCGTGCCTCGGCAGGCAACGGCGCATTGCAGATGGGCTCCAGAGGCGCGGGCGCAGCCGGAGGAGCGGGCGTGGCGGAGGCAGTCCGCGGGGCCCAGGGCGTACGAGGGCAACGTTGGGTCGCTCTCACGGGGCTGATCCCGATCAAGGAACAAACGGACGCCTTTGAGGCGACCTTCGCGGATGCCCTGTTCCGCAGGCAGCAAGACGTGCCCATGTACCTCGGGTACCAGATCGAGCGGGCGGACGTGACGAGCGGGCCGGAACCCGATCAGGTCAAGTGGGAGTCCATCGACCTGAGGCGCGCGTTTGGGATTCTTTCGCGTTTTGGCTCGGGGATGTCTCAGGGGACCCAGGAGGTCGTTCACCAGAAGTACCTTCCGCAGCAGCCCCGGGAAGCCGTGTTCCCTCTCGTGTTTCGCTTGCCGCCGGTGATGAACAAGGTTTGGGGCAGCGAGGTCGCGCATCCGCCCGAGATTCCGCTTTTGATCGACATGTCCCCGGAAGAGCGCGGGTTCGCCAGCGCCCTTCCCGGCGCCAAAGGCGCCGAAGGCGCCGAAGGGGCCGAAGGGGCCGAAGGGGCCGAAGCGTCGCCCGATGCGCCTGAAACGCCCGAAGGGGCCAAGGGGCCGGAAGATGCCGACATGCCCGAGGGTTTCGGCCCCTTCGAGGGCGCCGCTGGGTTGTTTGGCCAGGGTGGCATGGAAGGCGGCATGGGCGGCATGCCGGGGATGATGCCCGGCGGCGGCGAGATGGGAATGGGTTACGGGATGCCGGGCGCGGGCAGGATGGGCATGCGCGTCGAAAAGCCTGTCGAGCACCAGTTGCTCCGCTTCTTCGACTTCAACGTCGAGCCCGGCAGACGCTATCAGTACCGGGTCCGCCTCGTGCTGGCCAATCCCAATTACCTGGTCGAGGCTCGGTACCTCGAGCAGGAGGAATTGAGCAAGAAGTTCTGGATTGCACGTGACGACTGGAGCGAGCCGTCGGACGTCGTCCTGGTGCCGCGCGACTCCAGGTTGTTGGCTGGCCCGGTGAAGGCTGCCCCGAGTCTGGCCTACGAGCCGTCTGCCCAGGTGATTGCCGTCACCATCCGCATGGACGACGGCCTCGAGGCGGCGCAGGACTACACGGTCTTTCGCGGCCACTTGGCCAATTTTGAGGGCTCGGTCGACCAAGGGCCGGCCCGCGGCGCCTATGGGATGCCCGGCATGGGCGGCATGATGCCGGGCGCCCCGGACGAAATGCCTGGCATGATGGGCGCCATGGGACCTGGTCCGGCGGAAGGCCCCCGAAGACCCCAGAGGCGCGACGCGGACGAGGAGGAAGAGGAAAAAATCAACCACGCGACCGAAATGCTCGTGCTGGACATCGCCGGCGGAGATCGCTTGCACCGTAGCGACCGAACTCTTACCGTGCCGGGTAGCTTGCTCTTGCTCGACCCGGACGGAAGCCTGCTGGTCCAGAAGGAGTTGGAGGATCTGGAGGAATACCTGGTGTACCATGAGGCC
>JBDRTC010000335.1:0-8957 GCA_043824335.1 Planctomycetota bacterium
AGGTCGCTCCGTTACAGAACTGAAAGGCGAGCTGGCATTGCTCGCGTCAAAGAACTGGAAGAAGATTCTGACATGACTGCAGGCCGAACGGTGAACTCGCAGAGCGTCAACTGGTGCACACCGTCGAAATACGTCGATGCCATTCGTAAAGTGTTCGGCGGCAAGATTGCCCTTGATCCCTGCTCGAACGAATGGTCCATTGTCCACGCGGAGATGGAGTATCGGCTTCCTGAACATGACGGTCTTCGAGAGTCGTGGGATCACCCGACTATCTATGTAAATCCTCCCTATGGGTCGGACAAGCAACGGCGTACAACCATCAAGCACTGGCTATACAAATGCGCTTACGCGCACAAGCACTACGGATCAGAAGTCCTCGCGTTGGTTCCGGTCGCGACGAATACCAGTCACTGGAAGGAATACGTTTGGGGTCGAGCAACTGCGGTCTGCTTTCTTTACGACACCCGGCTCCGGTTTCTTGTTGAGGGCAAGGATGAGGGCAAGGGAGCGCCCATGTCATGTGCCATGATCTACTGGAACGAGAATATTGATATTTTCCTCGACGTTTTCAATGAATTCGGAGCGGTTGTTGATCTACGCCCATTGCAGGGCAAGGTAATCGGCGACAAAAGCAAATTGCGCCAAATGAAGTTCTTTGATGAGATATAGGGCTAACAAGGCGCTGCAGCGGGCGCGGCCAAGCCGCGCCGCTGAGCTTAATGGTTATGCGGAACAGGACATAGGCGAATGCCAACGATCTCGATGTTTTGCGGCATCATTGTCCGGATGTGATTTGCCCCTGGCGAGCGCCATCCACGTCATCTCCACGCCTACTACAACGAGTACAAGGCGTCGTGGACATTCGCATGTGTGAAATTATCGAAGGCAATCTGCCCCGCAGGCAACAGAGGCTGGTCCTGGCGTGGGCAGAGCTGCACCAGGAAGAGTTGATGGCAGATTGGAACCTGGTCATGAATGGGGAAAACCCATTCAAGATCGAGCCGCTTCAGTAAGCAGGAGAGAAACATGTACCCGGCCGTGGTAAAAGTGGCCGCCAAAGAAGACTTTACTCTTGCCATCGGGTTCGACAACGGCGAAGAAGGGATTCTTGACATGAGGCCGTATCTCGATTTTGGGGTGTTTCAAAGGATCCGGGACTACGAGCATTTCATGCGTGTCCGGGTTGCCTTCGACACGGTTGAATGGGACCGTGGCGTGGATCTCGATCCTGAATTCGTATACGCCAAATGTAAGATGAGCACGCGGGCATAACCCGGAACTTATGAAGGAACCCCGCGCAATCGTGGCAGGTTGCGGCTGCGAGTTGCCGATCCTTTGGACGCCGCAAGAATTGCCCGGAAACCGTCAAAGCCCGATCCGCCGGCCGCTCTGGTGGCTCTTGCCGGCTTGCTCGACGATGAAGAGCGCGCGATAGGCGTCTTCCAGGTCGCAAGAGTTGGAGACCGGGCCGGTCATCGTCCGGTGGAACCGGGTGAGCAACTGCTCGCCGAGGGGGCGCTCGTTCTGGAGCGATTCCTGGTGGCGGCCGGCCTCGTCGAACCAGATCAACGTCGCCGGCGGGTCGACGAAGGCGATGCCGCGCCGGCAGGAGATCTGCATCGCGGCCAGCGGGCGATAGGTGACGGCCTCCGACCACCGGGCGGGGATGTAACGGCCGCAACTGATCTGGGCAACGGGGCCCGTGCCGGGGAGGCCCCCCTCGGAGAAGTCGAGGCTCAGCATTTGGTAGTCTTGCCCACACCCGGTGGCCGCCTCATGCCAGGTCGTTCCGGTCACCCACTTCGCGGTTCTACCCACCACGTAACAGCACCAATCGACCAACTCCACCAACTCCTGAACCGCCGAAGGCCGGCCGGCGAGCGCGGGGGAGTGTTTGCCTTCGTCGGCAAGCGGAAGCCGTCGGTGGCAGAAGAGAAGCCCCGGGGGGCCGAGCGCGGTGGCGATCAACTCTTTCAGACGCAGCGTGGCGGGCAACTGCCGGCGGGGGAACTCGGCCAGGAAAACGACGCCCGACTCCTCGACCCGCCGTTTGATCTCTCGGGCGTCGTCCAACTTCATGTCCAAGCCCGCGGCGAGATAAATGGCCTTACCCGCCTCGCAGGCCGCGAGGATCGGCAGCGATCCGTACCATCCGGCCGAGAGGATCAGGATTGCGTCGATGTCTTCGCGGCGGACGAGCACCTGGTACCCGTCGACGACGGCCGCGCCGAACTCCGACGCGGCCAGTTCCGCCCGGTGGTTCACCGGCTCGCACACCGCCCGAACTTCAAACCGATCGGCCAGCGCGAGAAGCGCCGGACGGTGCCGTCTTTCCCAGGCGTGTCCCAGTCCAATCAGACCGACGCGAAGTTTCATGCAACAGCCACCCTATTGGGCGGGGAGCGCCTTCCGTGGGGCCTCTTGCCACCAACTCGGAGAATGGCCGAGCGGTCCCGACGGCCAACCGCCCCCCCGTCCGAGGATTATACCGAACAACGGCCGCCGAGTTCAATCCGGTCAGGCTCGGAAGTCTCTCTCAAATCAACACTTGGGGGCTCTCGAAAGAACCGCGTTGAGCATCCGGGCCGACGTTGGGGCCCCGGCAACACTCGCTAAGGTTACCAGGAAATCACCAATCGCCAGTAGTACCCAAGACATTTTTGCTTCGTTGGTTCATTGACCCCTTGCACATCCGCACATTCCGAATAAACTGGAAAGTCCCACCCTGGCCCGCGACGATTCGCCAGGAGGTTGTGTACGGATCTGCGAGGGTAGCAGCCGAACCTGACGGAGCCATGGCGAGTCGACGGCCCCCACCGAATGGCCCTTGATTGCGGCAACTCCAGCTCTACCTGAGCGACCAAAAGAAGCCCCCGGCGATGGATCGTCGCAGAGCCGCAGCCGCGAGCGGAGCCTCGTCCCCAGCGCTTGCGGTCCAGCCTACCGCCTGAGTCAATCCCCGTTTGCCACCGCAGAACCATGGAGGAGACCCCCGTGACGACTTTCAGCCTTGCACTCCTTTGTCAGGCATCGATTCTTGCTTCAACCGCCGACACGTATACCGAGGCCTACCACGCCTCGACGAAGACCGGCCGGCCGATGGTGGTAATGGTCAGCGCCGAGTGGTGTCCCGCGTGCAGGACTATGAAGAAAGAGGTGATCCCGCAGGTCGAGGAAAAGGGCCTGCTCGGCAAGGTCTCCTTCGCCATGGTGAACCTCGATCGTCAGCAAGAATTGGGGCGGAAACTCACGCGAGGCGGTCCCATTCCGCAGTTGCTGATGTTTCGCCGGACTGCCGAGGGCTGGAGGCTCAGCAGGCTGACCGGCAGGCAGAGCGTGCGCAAGGTCGAGGCTTTCATCGACCGAGGGCTCGAGCGCGACGCGACCGAGAAGAAAGCGGGAATGGCCCGAAAGGGGCCACCGTCCGAAAAGACTGCCGCCACCGAAGGCGACCAGGCCGAGGGGCCTGCGCGGCTGACGTCGCTCCCGCAAGGCACGACACATCCCACTTCGCCCAAATAGCCGGATTGCGGCTATTCTCTCAAGACGAGTTCGGAAGACGGAGAGCGACCCGTTTTCCCTTTTCAACGCTTCGGCACGCCCCGAAAAGTTGCCTTTGACCGATTCGGCGTGCCGACGTACCATACCGCCTCGGCGTTTTCGCCCGAGTCGTCACGGCCATCAAGAACGGGGGGGCCGCGAGGTGGGAAATGAACGTCGTCGCGATTATCCAGGCCCGTATGGGCAGCACCCGTCTGCCCGGGAAAGTGCTCTTGGATCTGGCGGGCCGGACGATGCTGGCCCGGGTGGTCCGCCGCGTGGGCCGGGCGGCGTTGATCGACGAAGTGATCGTCGCCACGGCCGATGCCCCGAGCGACGACGCGATCGTCGAGGAGTGCCGGCGCCTGCGGGTCACCTGCTTCCGCGGCAGTGAGCACGACGTGCTCGATCGCTTTCACCGGGCGGCCATCGCCCATCGGGCCGACGTCGTGGTCCGCATCACGGCCGATTGCCCGCTGATCGACCCCGAAGTGACGGATCGCGTGATCCGTGCCTTTCTCGACGAACGGCCCGACTACGCCTCGAACATCCTGCGCCGAACCTATCCCCGCGGACTCGACACGGAAGTGATGACCGCGGCGGCGCTAGTGCGCGCTTCACGCGAGGCAGGTGAGGCGTACCAGCGGACGCACGTGACCCCCTATCTCTACCAGCATCCGAAATCCTTTCGGTTGCTGTCGGTCGCCGGCGTGGAGGACCTCAGCGCGCATCGCTGGACGGTCGACTCGCCCCGGGACCTTCAGTTCGCCCGAGCGGTCTATCAGCGCATGGTCGGCGACGATGCCTTCTCCTGGCACGACGTGTGCCGGCTCGTGGCCGAAGAGCCGACGCTGGCTGATTTGAACCGAGACGTGCGTCAGAAAGCGCTCGTGGAGGGGTAGCCGCGATTGGAGTACGGCTGCCCTTGCTTGATGGCTGCTGGCGGGTGAAGATCGGCCGCCCGGCACTTACTCAGTCGGGGAACCTCGCTGCTTTTCGCCGCCCGGGCGGCGAGGCGGGCCGTGCTCTTCGGCGAGGGAGTAGCGTCGGATCTTGCGGTCGAGAGTGGACCGCTCGATGCCAAGGATGTTGGCCGCGCGGCTCTTGTTCCAACTGGTGTGGTAGAGCGTGGCCAGGATATGGCTCCGTTCCACGTCCGAGAGAGAGCAAGGGGCGAAGTCCTTGCCCAGCCCTTTGGTCTCCGCCGTGTCACCCGTGGTCGACAAGTTGGTCAGCAGGAGGTCTCCTTTCTCGATCAATCCGCCGCGGCAGAGGACCACGGCCCGCTCGACGACGTTCTTCAGCTCGCGGACGTTCCCCGGCCACCGGTACGCGGCCAACTGTTCCACGGCCCCGTCGGAGAAGCCCTGGATCTTGCGGCCGGTCTCGGCCCGGAGCTTTTCGAGGAAGTAGTTGGCCAGCTCGGGGATGTCTTCCGGACGTTTGCGAAGCGCCGGAACGACGATTTCCAGCACGCGGAGGCGGAAGAAGAGGTCGTGGCGGAAGCGTCCGTCGGCGATGTCCCGCTCCAAGTCGCGGTTCGTGGCGGCGATCACGTGCACGTCGACCTTCACCGGCTTGTTGCCCCCCACGCGCTCGAAGGGATGTCCTTCCAGCACGCGGAGAAACTTGGTTTGAATGCCGGGGCTCATTTCGCCGATTTCGTCGAGCATCAGGGTGCCGAGGTGGGCGGCCTCGAACTTGCCGATCTTGCGGTCCGTGGCGCCGGTGAACGCCCCCCGCTCGTGACCGAACAGCTCGCTGGCCAACAGGTCTTCCGACAACGCCGCACAGTTCAGACAAACAAAGACGTTCTTCGCCCGGGGGCTGGAAAAGTGGACGGCGCGGGCGACCAACTCCTTTCCCACGCCGCTTTCCCCGCGGATCAGGAGCGTGGCGCGGCTGGCCGCGGCCCGGGCGATCTCCTCGGTGACCTGCTTCATTCCCAGGCTTTGGCCGACGATCTCGCTCTCGACGCCCAGCCGTTCGCGGAGCTGGACGTTCTCGTCGCGAACCTGGTTGAGGTTCTCGGCAAGCTCCTTTCGGCGGTTGAGGTTCGTCAGGGCGACGGCGGCCGTTTCGGCCACGGCGAGGGTGTATTCGAGGTCGTCCGGGTCGGGCTCGCGGTCGGGATCGGTGGAGTACAAGTGGACGAGGCCCAACATGTGGTCGCCCTGGCGGACCGGTGCGCAGATCACGCTGGTGGTGTGGATCACCCCTTTGCTGTCGCGGCTTCCCAGGCTGCTGTCGCCCATGATGTTGTGCGCCAGCACGGCCTCGCCCTCGCGCATCACCGTGGTCGCCAGGAAGTTGGCCACCCGGTGGTAACGCCTCTCGGTCGCCGTGCGCGAGGCGACCACTTCCAGGTCGGAGCCGCCCGGCTCACCCTGAAAATCCCTGGGCAACAGCAGTAGGGCCCCGGCGTCGACTTCGATCCCCTCGAACAGTCCGGCCAGGGCCAGGTCGGCCATTTTCACCGCGTCGGGGGCCTTACCCAACTCGAAGGCCAAGCGGCATAACTTGGCCGCCGCACGGCCCATCTTCGAGATGCTGCTCTCGTCTTCCTCGGCGGTCGACTCGAGGAACCTCGTCTGGCCGCGACGATGGGTGATCGTGGTCGGGTCGTACGTGTCCAGCACGCTTGCGGCGCCATCAGCGCCGGGCTCACCCGGCTTGCCGGCCTCTCCCGCCGGCCGGCGGACCACCGTGGCCGCGTTGGAAAACGCTTCGCTCAGGTTGTGGACAAACACCAACTGGGAATGTCCGATGCGGATCACGTCGCCAGGGGCGAGGACCCGGTCGCCCTTGAGCAACTGTTCGCCAATGACCGTGCCGTTGCGGCTCTCCAGATCGCGCAGCGTCCATCGCCCCTCCGCCATGAACAGCTCGGCGTGGTTGCGGCTGCACCGTTCGTCTTTGAGGACGATCTGATTGGTCGGGGCCCGGCCGATGGTCACCGACTCTCCGGAAACCAACCGGAACACGTCGGTCCAGCTCGACCCTTCCCGGATGACCAAATACGCGAGATCAGGCATCGCCGGCTCTACCCTGGTTTTGAGACACCGACAACGGCACCGCTGGGGTCCATGTCCCCCCCCACGCTGAGCCAGAAGAGGCAGCTACTACTACTAGCTTATCCAGGCACAGGGGTGTTGGGCAAGGAGTTTCCGGTCCATCGTAACTCCCAAGAGGGGAACCCGTGCGGGCCTCGCCCTGAAATGGGAACGCCGAACCCGGTAGGCAGCCCATTTTCTTGCGGATTCCGGGCCCTTGGATTAACCTGTATTTGAGGGTTGGGGAAGAAGCCGGGACAGTTCTCCAGCCCAACTCGACCTGAGCGTGGAACCCTACCCGTCGGGCTGGTCGCAAACCGGCCAGACGCGCGGGAAATATGGTTGCCAACTCGCGACGGTCGGACTAGTCTGTAACAATAGAGTTCTTGGATCGTCGATAGGAGATTCACTATGTCACCTCGTGACTCGTTGCCCATTCGGATCACTGCGGCCTTGGTCGTTCTCGCGTTGGCTCTCGCGTTGGCTCCCGGCGTGCGCGCTCAGGGGGGCCTGGGCTTCGGCAGTTCGGCCGTGGGCGGAATCTCCATCGATCCCGGGGGAATGCTCACCTCGGCAACCTCCGATGAACTCGCGAAGCTCCGGCTGATGGCCTTGGAGGGCGTGGGCGACCTGCCCGAAGGACTCGATCGCGCTACGGAAACGCGGAAGGTCTCCCTGCGTGGGCTCGACGAGGCGATCCGCCACTGCCTGGAAACCGGGAAGCCACTGCCTGCCGAAATCGAGTACCTCGGCGGCTTGCAGAAGATCCGATACGTGATGGTCTATCCCGACGGGCGCGACATCGTGCTGATCGGGCCCGCCGAAGGCTGGAAGAGCAACGACCGCGGGGTCGCGGTCGGCGTTACCACGGGCCGGCCCGTCTTGCTGCTGGATGACCTGCTGGTCGCGTTGCGTGCGGCCGGCGGCCCCGTGCGGAGCGTGATCAGTTGCTCGATCGATCCCACCCAGGAAGGGCTCCAGCGAGTCAGCGCCTTCACCAAGCGGCTTCGCAACGTCGGGAGCCGGGAGGCCGCGGCCCTCGGCATCGAGCAGCAGCTTGGCCCGCAGGCGATTTCCGTCACCGGGGTCCCCGACACGAGCCATTTCGCCCGGGTGATGGTCGCCGCCGACTACCGGATGAAGCGGGTGTCGATGGGGCACGAGCCGTCGCCGGTTCGGGGGTTGACGAGCTTTCTGGCGATAAGCGGCCGGGGTGTTAAGAGCATGCTGCCCCGCTGGTGGCTCGAGCCCGACTACGAGCCGCTCTTGCGCGACGCCGACGGTTTGGCCTGGGAGCTGCGGGGAGGTTCGGTCAAGGCGATGACGGAGAACGATTTCCTCGACGCCAACGGGGTGCGCCAGCAAAGCGGCAAGGCCGATCCCGCGTCCGAGAAATGGGCCGCGATGATGACCGACCACTACGACGAGCTGGCCCAGGCCGATCCGGTCTTTGCCCAACTGCAAGACTGCATGGACCTGGCCATTGTGGCCGCGTTGCTCGTCCACGAGGACCTGCCGGGCAAGGCGGGGGTCCGCCTGCCGATGCTGACCGACTCCGGCACTCTGGAGCCCGCGAAGTTCCCCGCGCCGAAGAAGGTCGAGAGCAAGGCCATTCTGGCCAAGAAGGGAAGCAAGTGGATGGTCGCCTGTGGCGGCGTCCAGATCAATCCCTGGGCGATGGTCGAGCGGGCCGAGCAGACCGACACCCTGGCCTCCGTCCGCAGCGAAGCGGCCATCCAGGGCAGCGCTGACCGGTGGTGGCAGTAACGAGCGCCGACAGGCCCGCTTCGACGATATCGGGTGACTGTCCCGGTTTATCCCCGATTCATCCCCGCTCTGGCCGCCGACGAGCGGCGCACGCCGACTCCGACGTTCAACGCGTTTCTCAAATCCCTCGAAGAGAACGGGTGGACCGCGTCAGGGTTCGTCTCCCAGGTGCCGGCGGATTTGCTCGTTCATCCGGTTTCTGAGCTCGCACTCTTTGACGATTTCGTTTCGAGATAGGCCCTCCAAATCCTCCTATACCAGCACGTAAGGTCCCTTGCACTTCGGGCAGCACAAACGCTTCTGGGAGATAGGTTCGCAGCAAGTGGGGCACTCCCGGTACATTAGGCCGAAGTTCTTCCCCCGTTTTGCAGCAAGTTCAAGGGAGCGTTGTATTTGGGGCGATTTCGGGCGGCAAAGTGTAGTCATGTAATACATAGTTACTGGCATTGATTCTGGGGAGCATATTGGTATAATGTCGGCATGTACATCGCCCGCATCCCCAATCGCTCTAGCCCGCCGGCCTACCTGCTGCGGGAAAGCTACCGCGAAGGCGGCAAGGTCAAGAACCGCACGCTGGCCAACCTCTCGCACCTGCCG
>JBDRTC010000336.1:0-3197 GCA_043824335.1 Planctomycetota bacterium
CCAAGGGGACGACGGCCTTGGTCGTAAAAAGGTGGCTCACGACCGGAAAGTGGGGCCCTGTCAATGCCCGCCCGGAATTCGGGGGCTCGTGACGATGCGCGACGGATGCCCCCCCGCCGGCGCACCGCCCGCTGCGCGAATCTTGAGCAGTATATCCCGCGAGTGGTCGAAATACGCGAGGACCTGCGCTTGCTCGGCGAACTCGCGTTTCTTGTGCTCGGCAATTTGCTTGTCGATCTGCACGAGCAGGCCGTCGAGCGACTCGCGGTCGTACGGTGCTTTGCCCTTGACGTAGACGTAAACCGGGTTGGTATGGGCCTCGGCGTCGGGCGTGCCCAGCGGCGACAGCGAGAACGCTCTGGCTGCGATCCACGCGGACTCGGCCAGTTCGATCTGTTCTTTGAATTCCAGCCAACGGCTCTCGCCCTCATCTGCCCCGACTTCCACCTGCTTGAGAATTCGGCCATTGACGACAAGTTGGACGTTGGTTACGGGGGCGACTGAATCGAATGCCGACGTTATCTCCAACGCCACCGACCGACAGATGGCGCACCTGCGGTCCATTTCGACGGGCAAACATGCACGGTTGACGGCACGCGTGCTTCGTTGGTGAAAGACAGAATTGACAGTTCAAGGCACCGGCAATCTGATAGGATGCCAACGGGCACAGCTCGCTGCTCAGGAAAGGACGCCCAAATGAACCGGTTGATTTTGATTGTGCTCGCCGTTCACTGTTCTTGCGCTGCGTGTGACCGAGCGGCCCAAGAGAAGGAACTCAGAAACAGTTCCTTACCTCGGAGCCGCCCCCGCAGCCGGCCACGCCCGCACTCTCCCGGTGAAAGCCAAGTCGAAACGCCATGTCGTCATTCAAGAGACCGAGAAGCCATGGAGACGGAGGTTTATCGCTTCGGCGTCCAGCCCAGGCTCCCTGAGCCGCCGCCCCCTCTGTGCGGGGGAGTTGGGTCCGGGGCTTCTCGCTTTCGCATCGGGACGCCCTCCCGGTGATAGCCGCGAAATGGGAACGTCCCGCGACGGCGACCGGCCGCTAGACCAACGAACTCTATCGGACGCGGAAGGACTCACGCTGACAAGACGGTTCGTGTTGTTCCCTTGCCCCTGCTTCTATTTGGGCCAGCACTCTCAATGCAGGCCAGTTACAGGTTCTCGTCGAGCCAAGCAACAAGCTCGTGCGGGATAACGCTCACATCCTCATGACGAACCTGGCTGAGCTTACTGGCGCTTTGGTGCATCAGGTAGATCATCTCCGCGAACCGGCCAGCCTGCCGCCAGGCGTCGGCAGTTACGGGGCGTCGGCGACCGTCTACCGGATTGAGGATGCGGATGGGGCGGGGGGCGACGCAGGCCGTCAAGTGGCCCACATCGCCGACGGTAAGAATTCGCGGGATCAGATAGCTCAGTCCGATGTCCAGGAACTCCTCCGGGAAGACCCAGGTAGTCAGTGTCTCTTCGGCCACAACCGCGGCAACGCGGTGGTCGTAGGCGGCGGCCAGGATGCCGATCAGACCGCCAATCCCTCGCCCGGCATAGGCGATTCGGGAAGCTTCCACCTCCGGACGTGCGGCGAGAAAGTCGATCGCGCAAAGGACATCGTACACCTGCACGGACGGTTCAATGTCTCCCCCGGCAGGGTCAGCCAACTCCGCAGAGAGCTTCAGAGCTCTTGGCTGGAGTTCCACGGGGAGAAGACCACCAACGGGGCGGCTGCCATCGCTGAGTTGCGAGGGCGTGCTCAAGGGCGACGGCGCAGGTAGCCGTCCGATGCCTCCACGTATGCAGCTTCCGCGCAGTTGCTGACAGGAGTCGATCACTCGGGCGAACGCCGTGCCCCACTTCAGCCCGGTTCTCCCCGCCTTCGCCTGCCTCTTCCTTAGAGACGCCGGGGCGGGCGGGACCGGATTTAAGGCGGCCCGGCGGAAAGCGCTGAGTTCGCCTCTATGAGGCAATGCGGGAAGGAATACGTCTACTACCGTTGCACCCGCTACAACACCGCCGGGCATCCGCGAGTTCGGATTTCTGAGGCCGATCTCGACCGTCAGATCTTGGCCCTGTTCGACCGGATGCGGATCGAGGATGAGAAGGTCCGTGACTGGTTCCTCCGGGTGCTGCTGGCCGGGACCCGCGACCATCAACGTCACTCTCAGGAGCGGACCGTCGAACTCCAGCGGCAACTGACCCTTGCTCGGCACCAGCAGGACCAGTTGCTCAACCTACGACTCATGGAAGAGATCGAGGCGGATACGTTTGCGGCGAAGAATACCGAGCTTCACGACCGGATCACCCAGCTCACCCTGGAGATCGAATCCGCCGACCGCGGCCGGGCCGAGCGGGCCGACATTGCCGTGAAAGCGTTTGAACTTTCACAAAGCCTTGCGGAGAAATGGGTTATGGCGGATTATGCTGCCAAACGCCATATCCTGGAAATCATCTGTTTGAACTTTCGACTGGACGACGTAAGTCTAGTCCCCACAACGAGAAAGCCCTTCGACGTGCTCGTCAAAGGGCTTGTCGTCCAATCAAGTCGGGGCGACTGGATTTGAACCGGTGACCTTGCGACGCGTGGTCAGCGTTTCTCCAACTCCCAGTCTTTCACGATCCCCGGACCGCCCGAAGTGAGGCTGCGGACTTTGGCGGCGATCGTCGCCCGTTCGGAAACGGTCGCTTTTCCGAGCCGGCGAGCCAGTTGGCCCAGCTTCTTGCGACGATGTCGACGGCGTTTGATCTCTTTACGGCGTTCGCTCAACGGCACGTTCTTCGTCCTCCGTTGTTATCTGACACAGACTCGACCACAATCGGATACCAGCACCGGGGCCGATGCCACCGCCAAGAAATCTCTTTTACCAGATCGCACTTCCAGCGTCAACGCGGTGCAGGGGGACAGTAGCGGGCGTGCGGCACCGCGGTTGCCCGAAGTCGGTCAGTCGGGTTTGGGCTCCTGGAATTCGAGCCGCAACTCCGTCGGCGCGTCGATATCGGCGCGGAGCCAGAGGGTCTGTCCGTCCCAGGCGAACTCGTCCGAGGCCATCCGACGACCGGCCAGCCAAATGCCGGCCAGCACCTTTGGGGCCCCGTCGAGCTCAAAAACGCTGACCGTCACGGAGTTTGGGGAGGGTGATTCCGGTCTCCACCGAGGGAAGCGGAGACGAAGAGGTTTTGGAGCCAGTTGTCATGGTAGCGGT
>JBDRTC010000337.1:0-3860 GCA_043824335.1 Planctomycetota bacterium
GAAGCCGCCCGCGAAAAGGCGGCCGCCACGGACGACGAAGAGGCGCTCGCCGCGGCCAACGAGAAGTTCAGCACGGCGTACAACGAGTACATCGCCGGCCAGAGGGAGCTTCACGAGTTGACGGTCGATCCGCGCGTGCTCGCGATCGAGCAGTGGGCCGCCGCCTTGCGGCAACGGGCGGTCACCGGGATCGCCGTCACCGAGGGCGACGTGTTTGTCGCCTGCTCTGCCACGAAGGGCTACGGATACGACGTCTGGCGGACCGACCTCGATTTCGGCAATGCGAAGAAGATCGTCACCGGACTGCGCGGCTGCTGCGGACAGATGGACATCCAGGCCCGCGACGGCGAGCTGTTCGTCGCCGAAAACGCCCGCGGCCAGGTGGTCCGCTACGATCGCGACGGCAATCAGCTTGCCGCGTGGGGCAAAAGGGACCGTTCGGATCCCAAGTGTTTCGGCAGTTGCTGCAATCCGATGAACATCCGATTCGGTCCCGAGGGGGAGGTCTACACCTCGGAAGCCAGCGTCGGCTGCGTGAAACGTTTCACGCCCGACGGCGAGTTCGCCGGCCTGGTCGGCAGCGTCGGGCTGATTCCCGGCTGCAAGCACGTTGCGATTGGCGTCAGTAAGGACGGCGGCCGCGTCTACGTGCTTGACATCACGCGGTCCCATATCGCGGTCTTGGGCCAACGGGAAACCGCAAAGGAATGAGGGTTTGAGCAACCGGAACATTGCGGGCCGGTTAACAGCCGCGGCCCAAGCCTGGCCCGAGGAAATTGCCGTAGTGGAGCCCTTGGGGTACGGCCCCAGGGGGAAGCGACGCTACCGGCATCTCACGTTTCGAGAGTTGGACGAGGATAGCGACCGCATTGCACGCGGGCTTTGCGGCCTGGGCGTGGAGCCGGGCACCCGGCTGGCGCTCTTGGTCCGGCCCGGCATCGATTTCATCTCCCTGGTCTTTGCCCTGTTCAAGGCCGGGGCCGTGGCGATCTTGATCGACCCGGGCATGGGTCGGCGGAACCTGATTGGGTGCCTTGCCGAAGCCGCGCCGCAGGGGTTTGTTGCGATCCCAATCGTGCATGCCGTGCGGACCCTCGTCAGGTCGCGCTTTGCGGCGGCCCGGTTGAACGTGACGGTCGGCCGGCGATGGTTCTGGGGCGGAGCGACGCTCGATCAGCTCCGCGCCGGACCCCCTCCGGACCCGCAACTGGCCACAACCACGGCCGACGATCCGGCGGCGATCATCTTCACGACCGGGAGCACCGGACCGCCCAAGGGCGTGCTCTACACCCACGGAAACTTTGACGCCCAGGTCGACGAGATCCGCAACTTCTACCGGATCAAGCCGGGCGAGGTCGATCTGCCGGGCTTTCCCCTGTTCGGGCTGTTCAACTGCGCGATGGGGGTGACGACGGTCATTCCCGACATGGACCCCTCGCGCCCGGCCAACGTCGATCCGAGAAAGATCCTCGAAGCGATCGAAGACTGGAACGTAACTCAGACGTTTGGCTCGCCGGCGATCTGGAATCGCGTGGGCCGCTACTGCCGGGAGCACCAGATTCGGCTCCCGACGGTTGGCCGCGTGCTCTCGGCCGGGGCGCCGGTTCCGGCCCACGTGCTCCAGCGGATGAAGGCTTCCATTCGGCCGGAAGGCGACGTCCACACACCCTACGGAGCGACCGAAGCCCTCCCGGTCGCTTCGATCGCCGCCAGCGAGGTCCTCGGCGAGACGGCCGCGCTCACGGACGACGGAGCCGGCGTGTGCGTGGGCAGGAAGTTCCCGGGCATCGAGTGGAAGGTCGTGCGCATCGTCGACGGCCCGATCCGTCGGCTCCAGGAGGCCGAGGAGTTGCCGTCGGGCGAGATCGGGGAGCTGATCGTCCGCGGCCCGGTCGTCACCCGCTGCTACGTCACCCGAACGGAAGCAAACGAGTTGGGGAAAATCGCCGACGGAAAACAGGTCTGGCACCGGATGGCCGACACGGGGTATCTCGACGAAGAGGGCCGGTTCTGGTTTTGCGGGCGGGTGGCCCATCGGGTGCTCACGGCCGAAGGGCCCATGTACCCGGTCCGTTGCGAGGCCGTGTTCAACCGTCACCCAAATGTTTTCCGAAGCGCCCTGGTCGGCGTGGGCCCGCGGGGACAACAGCGGCCCGTGATCGTGGTGGAGCCGGTCCGCGGCCGCCTGCCGCGCAGGGAGGCCGAGCGGGAGGCCCTCATCGACGCGATCCGTCGACTCGGACGCTCCAACCCGTTGACGGCCCGGATCGACGACTTCCTCTTCCATCCGGCCTTCCCGGTCGATATCCGCCACAACGCCAAGATATTCCGGGAAAAGCTGGCCGAGTGGGCGGCGAAACAATTGACGGCGAAGCGATGAGGCCCCGTTCGCAAGCCGCTCGCTGGCACGAACGCACGGTGGGGGGTACACTAAACTTGGTGGTCCGTCAGTTCCGATTTTCACGTTTAGCCGCCGACGGGACGTCGGCGACGATCGACATGATTTGCGTCGGAGGCAATCGATGGAGACTGGGTGGTACTTGAAGATTGCCGACAAAGAGGTGGGGCCTCTCTCGGCACGGCAGCTCAAGGCGATGGCCGGCAAAGGCCAAATCTCGCCCTTCGACCCGATCCGCAAGGGGACCGAGGGCTCGTGGGTCGCGGCCAGCAGCGTCAAAGGGCTGCTCCCCGCGGCTGAGCCGGCGTCCGGCAAACCAGGCCCCCAGGCTGGCAGTGAGCCGGCAGCCACTCCCGCCGCCACGTCGCCCGGCGCGGCGCAGGGGAAACTCCCGGTCGCCAAAGCAGTTGCTCTTCCCGTGGCCCGGCCCGCGGCCACGCCGCCGCCTGAAGCTGCCCCCGGCTCGCCCACGGCGGGTGGATTCCAGATCGACACGGGCCAAAGCGATCCGACGGCGAGGAATGCTTCCCGGGGAGGCGCCGCTTTGCCCGCTCCCAGGAGACGACGCCGAAACGATGCGATCATCGTCGTGGTCGCTTTGCTCGTGGTCGGCTTGGCGGCCGTGGCCGCCGGTGTGGTGCTCTCCCGCCGGGGCGTGGGAGCGGCGTCCGGAAGTGCTGGCGAGACGCAAGACCGAGAAGCCCCGAAGCCCAAGAGCGAGCATGAAAAAGTGGTGATCCCAGGGCTCGACGCATTACTTGGCGAAGCCAGCCCCGAGGGCTCCGGGCAGGCCGATTCCGAGACGCCGGCTGCCACCGAGTGGACCGACGCTTCTCAGTCGTTGGCCGAGTGCGGCGGCGTGACCGTGAAGATCGCTGCTGCCCAAATCGGTCGCCCCAAATTGATCCACGGGTCGACCGGAAAAGCGGCCAAGCCCCGGAGCGACTATCTGCTGCTGAAGCTCGAGTTGGCCAATGCCGACAAGACGGAGAAACGCGAGTACACCAGTTGGAGCGTCCGAGACGCCGGCGTGCGACTGGTTGACAACCAAGACAACGCCTACTCCATGAAGTCCTTCGCCAATCAGGGCCTGGAGGTCGACGGACAGATGGCAGCGGGAACCGGATCGCTCAATCCGGAGGAAGTCACAAGCGACGTGTTGCTGTTCGAGAAACCTTCCACGAGCGCCACGCTGCTGCGACTGGAGCTTCCGGCCGCGGCCTTTGGCGAAGAGGGGGCGGTGAAGTTCGAGATCCCAATGGCGATGATCGCCGTCGAGGTCGAAGTGGAGGAGGAGCCGGAGACGGAGAAGATCGCCGCGAAGAGCGACGAGCGTGCTGCAACGAAGGAGCCGGCCATGGCGACCGAGGACGACGGCGGCCCCATCTCCATCCCCGGCATGACGGACGAACAGAGCATGGATGATGATGAGGAGGAGGTGGTGGTGAAGGAGAAGGAGGAG
>JBDRTC010000338.1:0-2453 GCA_043824335.1 Planctomycetota bacterium
AACCCCGTGCCGTACCGCGAAGACGCCGACACGAACCGGCCGCTGTCGCCCTACGCGGCGTCGAAAAAGGCGGCCGAAACGCTGGCCTTTACGTACCATCATCTTCACGGGCTCGACGTGACCGTGTTCCGCTACTTCACCGTGTACGGACCGGCGGGCCGGCCCGACATGAGCGTGTTCCGCTTCGTCCGCCGGATCGCCGAGGGCGAGCCGATCGTCGTTTTCGGCGACGGCACGCAGGAGCGGGATTTCACCTACGTCGACGACATCGCCCGGGGCACCGTGGCCGGGCTCGCGCCGCTGGGTTACGGGGTGATCAACCTGGGCGGCGACCGCCCGGTGCGGCTCTCGGCCGTGATCGACGAGATTGCCGAGTTGGTGGGCCGCGAGCCGGTGATCGAGCGCCGCGACGCCCATCCGGCCGACGTCCCCGCCACCTGGGCCGATATCCAAAAGGCCCACGACCTGCTCGCCTGGTCGCCCGAAGTGGCCGTTGAAGAAGGGCTCCGCCGCTCGGTCCAGTGGTACCGGGAAAACCGCGACGCGATGCTGCCGGTGGAGTTGGGCGATCGGTAGGGATCGCGGGGACGTCCGTTCTCCGCTCTCACGCCGCTTGCGGCTTCGCCCGTGCGACACGGCTCACGAGCCCCGTTCCGGGCTTCAAGACAAACTTGACACGCCCGCGGCTGCATCTAGAATCGAAGTCGCCACGCACAGATCACCGCCCGTCAAGACTAGGGGGATGCTGCCATGCACCAAGCCCATCACCTGACCCGCCGCAAGTTTCTTCACACGTCGGCCGCCCTGGGAAGCGCCTGGGCGCTGGCGCCGGCCCGGGCCGAGCAGGGCGAGCACGCCGGTCAGTGGTTGGTTGGAACCAGCTCCGCCGAAATCACGCCTCCCTTGGAGGTTGGAATCCTGATGTCGTCCGGCCGTCAGGCCTGGGAACCGTTTGAAGGGGTTCGGCTGCCGCTTCACGCGAAGGCCCTGGTCGTCGAGAAGAACCAGCGCCGGATCGCTCTGGTGACGCTCGATCTGATCGGCCTGGCCGGGGAGGCGGTCGGCGGGATGCGAGCCTTCAGGGAGCAAGTAGTCGCTGCCGCCGGCGGCGCGGTCGAGGCCGACGATCTGGTGCTCGCTTCCTCGCACACGCACTCGGGCCCGGAATCACTTGCCCTGAGCGATCTTTACCACGCGGAGGCTTTCCAGAAGTGGAGCCGCGATCTCGCCCGGGGGATCGGATCGGCCGTCCAAAGCGCCGCGGGCGCGCAGCGGCCGGCGAGACTCATGGTGGCCAGCGGCTCGGCGCCGGAGTTGGCGGTCAACCGCCGCATCGAGACCACGCGGGGCATCGCTTCCGTTCGCCGGGAGCTTCCGCCGGACGTGGTGATCGGTCCCGAGGGGCCGATCGACGACCGGGTGGGCGTGGCCGCCTTCATGGACCGGTCGAACCGCCCTGTGGCGATCCTGGTCAACTTCACCTCGCATCCCGTGCTGGAGATGTGCATCAAGCAGGTTTCCCCCGACTATCCCGGCGAGATGTGCCTTGAGCTCGAAAAGCGGCACCCGGGCGCCATGGCGTTTTTCCTTCAGGGGGCCTGCGGAAACATCAACCCCCCTACGATGGAGCGGAGCGCGGCGAACGCCCGGCAGTTCGGGCGCCGGCTTGCCGCGGTGGCCGATGAGGCGCTCGCCGGTCTCCAACCCGTCGAAGGGGACCAACTGGCCCTCCGCTGGGCAACGCTCCGGCTCCCGGCCCGCAGCGTTACCGGCGAGCCCGAGGCGGAGCCGTTCGAGACACGGATCGGCGCGGCCCGGATCGGCGATCTCGCCCTCGTCTTTCTGCCCGGCGAGCCGTTCGTGGAGATCGCCCTGGCGATTCGCGAGGCCTCGCCGTGGGACTTCACCGCCGTGGTCGGATACGCCGACGACTACATCGGCTACATTCCCACCGACCGGGCCTTCCGAAACGGCGGCTACGAGATTGGCCCGGGGCGCTGGTCGCGGCTCGCCACAGGCAGCGAGCCGATCGTTCGGGAAGAGGCGATCAAGCTGCTCCGGTCGTTGGGGGAGAATATGGAAGCAGAACAAAAGAGCCGGGGTGCCGAGACATCAATCGTTCTGCCCGGTCCGTTGTTGCCAAAACGATTCCGGTGAACCCTACATTTCGAATTACAGGTCTTTCGGTTGAAGGCCCGTGTGCTTGGCAATCCGTGCCAACATCCGAGGGCCGATTTCGTCCCCGTCGTGGAAGGCAAAGACAAAATCGGGCCACTTGCTCATGGGGCCACCGAGAAAACGTCCGTCATTTCGGGGACGGATTCTCCATGCTCCAGGCGTTCGGCCAGGATTCGCAAGGCCAATGCCTTGACACGGGAAACGGCCTCGTCGCGAGTCTGTCCATAAGCGAGCGTGCCGGGAAGATCAGGTATCTCCGCAATCCAACGCCCGTC
>JBDRTC010000339.1:0-8706 GCA_043824335.1 Planctomycetota bacterium
CACTGGCGGGCGCTGGTCTCGATCCACGCCTGCCAGGCCGAGAAAGACGTCTACGCGGAAAAGCCGATGACGCTCACGATCCGCGAGGGCCGGCTGATGGTCGAGGCGGTCCGCAAGTACAAGCGCGTCTTCCAGACCGGCAGCCAGCAGCGCTCCCAGCGGGAGACCCGGTTCGGCTGCGAGCTGGTGCGTAACGGGCGGATCGGCAAGGTCCACACGGTGATCGGCAACAACTACCCCAGCCCCTGGGAGTGCGCGCTACCGGCCCAACCGGTCCCCCAAGGGCTCGACTGGGACATGTGGTGCGGGCCCGCGGAGGTCGTGCCCTACCACGCCGACCTGTATACGCCCCGGGCCGCCCCGGGCTGGATTTCGTTCCGTCCCTATTCCGGCGTCGAGATGACCGGATGGGGCGCCCACGGCCTCGATCAAATCCAATGGGCCCTGGGCATGGACGAAAGCGGGCCCGTGGAAATCTGGACCGAAGGCGACAAGTTCAACCCGCCAACCTACACCGAGCCCGAGTCGCGCACCCGCGGCGACAAGGTCTGCCAAAGCCCGATGATCTTCTACCGATACGCCAACGGCGTGACCCTGAATCTCGACAACGGAAACCCCGGCGGCGGCATTTTTGTCGGCGAGCGGGGCAAGATCGAGATTTTTCGGGGCCGGGTCACGTCGAATCCGCCCGAGATCGTCGAGGAGCCGATCAAGGACGACGAAATCCACCTCTACAAGAGCGATAACCACGTCCAAAACTGGCTCGACTGCATCCGCTCCCGCGAGCGGCCGGTTGCCGACGTCGAGATCGGCCATCGCTCCACCACGGTCTGCCACCTGGGCAACATCGCCCGATGGCTCGGCCGCAAGCTAACCTGGGACCCCGCCAAAGAAATCTTCCCCGGCGACGACGAAGCCAACACCTACCTCGACCGTCCCCGCCGCAAGCCGTACGAGCTGCCGGAGGTGATTTAGACATCCCCAGATTCCACCACGAGAAAAGGCGGTATCCCGATGAACGGATTTCGGATTCCATGGATTGTCTCGGCCGCATGTGTCGGGGCGTTCGTTTGCGTTTTTCTCGCGGCACCCCGTGCGGGGGAGCCGGGAAGAGAGGGGGTGGAACGGCCGGGCAAGGCCGCGCCACTCAAAGAAAAGAGCATCGAGGCGCAACCGTACAAGGCCCGGAATCGGGAGCAGATCTCGGGACGGAAAAGGGGGACGGAAAAGGGGACATCACTGATCTTCTGACGAGAATAACCATGAATCAGTGATGTCCCCTTTTCCTCGTGCTTTTCCTCGTGTAGATGACCATATCGTGGTGACGGATTTGGTCAAGGGGCGTTTCGAGCAGAATGTAGCACGCTGAACCGGTCGCTGCGACGTGGTCGAGAGGACCCGAGGATCACTCTGGTTGCACGCGGGCCACTTGCGCTGCCGGCGGCAGCGTCGGACCAGTGTGCAGGAGGAAAGACAATACGGTGATACGTCCATCCCTGGGAGGATTCCTGTGGGGCGTGGCCGCGGGTCTGTTCGTCGACGGCGTTCTGCTGGTGGCAACTAGCGCGTGGCTGGCAGCGGCCGTTGTACCTGTGGTGATCCCAGTCGTTGTCGGAGGTGTCGCGGGCGCGTGGGTTGCCGGCCGACGCAAGAACCGCGCAGAATCTCGCACGCGGCGTTCGTGGCTGTGGAGGAGCTTCGTGGTATTCGCAGTGTGGCCTTTGTGCGCTCTCAGCCCGGTAGGAGTTCGCTGGCTACAGTTGTACAGGGAGGCCGTGTGTACACCGCTCCCTCCGGGCTGGCAGAGAGTGGAAGTCCAGGTCGTCGTCCTGGCTTTTGACGATCCCCCGGGATACCGTGTCGAATTGCAGGGCCCACAGGCGCCGACCCGAGCGGTAGGCTTCTGTGCACGGGAGTTTGTCCAGCGGGGGTGGACGGCACTTCCGGTACACCAGCGGCACGAATACACATATCACCAGTTCCGCAAACCCCGCCGCCTGGCAACCATGCTCGGATGGACCGCCACCGGCTATGCGGGCGCGACACACCGTATCCGGATCGTCTGTTGTGCGGCCAACTTGAGTTACAAGTGCCGGCCTATGGGGACGAGATAAGTTGCGGACGCCAGGAAAAGGTGGATAGGGAGAGATCTCGTATGCCTGCCGGATGTTTCTCGCATTAACGATAGATGTTCAAGCGGGTGAAACGACTGTGACGGCCGAGCGAAACCGGCTTCAGTGGAGGGTCGGCAGCTTGCTCATGGCGGCTGTGGCGGTTGCCTGTGTGTTGCCGGTTGCCCTGTGGATGGGGCAGCGGTTTCTGCTATTTGTGGTCCTCCCAATCGGCGTCATTCCGGGGAGTGTGCTGTTGGAATACCTTTTCGGCCAGCCGCCGGTAGCGCAACCTCGGCAGTCCCGATGGTGGTACGTTCGAAGTCACGCGATCCTATTGGCTTGCGCAGTGTTGCCGGCAGCCGTGGCGATGTTTGTGGAGCGGGCAGCCTTCGCGTTCGCGCCGGACGAACTACCTCTATGGTCTCCGTTGCCCCTACTTGTGATGCTCCCGCAGTTCCTGGCTCTTCCCGGCTGGGCGATCGCGGCAGTGAGCTTTTTGTTTCTGAACCTCTATTTGGGACGCGCCGTGAAGCCCGGCCCGCTGCCGACGAGGTTTCCAATTGTACTTGGCACGGCGACGATCCTCTCCGTCGCCTGGTTCGCAAGCATGCGGCTCGACCCAACGATGGCGTACTTTCGGGATGTGTATGTCTGGGGCGTTTCGGCAATCAACGTCGCATTTGTCGCCACAATCTGGACACTATGGCTGCTCCTTCGCCGCCAAGCGACGACTGCGCAAACACTGGTTCTGGCACTCCTGCTACACGCGTGGCTGTTCTGGTTTGCGTTTCCCTTCTGTTGGTTCGAATAGTGCGGCGGGTGCGGCTGGGTGGGCGAGGACACGTTCACCTACGCCGCCACCGACCTGATTGACGAGAGCCCGCCCGCCACCGCGTCGGCCGGCACGGAAACTCGGTGCCTAAGATTCGACCACGCCGGCTCGACCGCGAGAAGGGGTACCCCCTCTACGAGTTCGAAAGCTCCCGACTGACGAACCTCCACCGCCACGCGCTCATGCCGGGCGCACTGTTCGGGTACAACGACAAATGCTCGTTCGGCGTCCTGAGCTTCGACACCACGAAAGACGATCCGGAAGTCACCTACGAGATCGTCACCATCGACGGAGAGCAGGTCCGCTCGTTCACGGTGAAGAGAAGCGGCATTGCGCACGAGTGAGCGGGTGCTCGGATTTCGAGCGCGTCTCGCCCGCATCCATTTCATAGGGCTAAGCCGCAAGCGGCAGGACTTTCCACCCGGGAGCCCCGCCAATCTCGACAACTCAACCGAAGCGGATTAGGATGGACACGACGTTGCTTGGTAGAACGGGTTGGATCGTGCGAATATGATGATTCCCAAACCGGCCCCCTGGTTCGGCGCCGACAAGAAGCGGCCCTACGACTACAAGGGCCTGAGGATGAAGACCGACACCCATCTGCACGAGCAGTTGGAGGGGCTGGTTAGGGAGCTTGTGCCGATCGACCCCGCCGCCGCGGGGAAACCCGAAGTGCTCGACCTGGGGTGCGGCGAAGGGGCCCTTTCACAACGGCTTTTCGACTTGGGCTATGAGGTCGAGTCGGCCGACGTCGACCAGACCCACTTCAAGGCCGAGGGGCCGGGGTTCACGGCGGTCGATTTCGATGATCGGGCGGCCGTGGAGCGGTTTGCCAACGATTTCCAGGGTCGCCCCGACCTGATCCTGGCGGTCGAGGTCGTCGAGCATCTTCGATGCCCTTGGGATTTTGTCGCCCTTTGCCGAAGATTGTGTACCGATAAGACGCACTTGGTGATCACCACGCCGAACGTCGCTAGCTGGTGGAGCCGGTTCTGGTTCTTCTTGACCGGCGAGCTTTGGGGCTTCAACCCGGAAAGCTGGAGCGATCCAGGGCACGTCCACGCGATCACGCCGACGGAAATGCGGGGAATCCTGCGGGAAAACGGCTTCGAGTGCCTCGACGTGCGCGCCGCCGGCAACCTCCCCGTGATCTGGGCCTATAATTGGAAGCGGCTGCTGGTGAGCGTGCTCATGCTCCCGTGTCGGCTTGTCATGCGAGGTGAGAAAGACGGCTGGGTGCTCTGCTACCATGCCCAAAAGGCCCCTTAGAATCGCGATGGTGATTTCGTCGCTTTCGGCGGGCGGCGCCGAGCGGGTGCTGGTGCTCTTGTCGAAAGGTCTTGCGGCGCTGGGGCACCGCGTGTCGGTGGTGACCGTCTTCGGCGAGGAGGACGATTTCTATACACTCCCCGAGGGCGTCGACCGCGTCGCCCTTGATCTGGGCAAGACCACGCGCACGCCCGTCGAAAAGATCACTGCCAACGCCGGGCGGCTTTCTTCGCTTCGCCGGGCGCTTCGCCAGATCGGGCCGGACGTGGTGATCTCCTTCATGCCCGAGGTCAACGTGCTCACACTCTTGGCCGGCCTGCGCTCCAAGACGCCGGTGATCGTCACGGAGCACGCCGATCCGCGGAAGGAGTGGACCAACCGAACGTGGAAAGGGCTGCGCCGCCTCGCGTATCGCCTGGCCTCCCGCGTGGTCAGCGTGAGCGAGGGGGTCGACGCCTATTTCTCATGGCTTCCGAAGGCCCGCAGGGCGGTGATCCCGAACCCCGTTTCCTTCGCCGAACTGGACGCGCCGGCTGGCGAGCCAATGGCTCTCGCCTGGCCCCGTGCCGTCGCGGCCATGGGTCGCCTGGAACCCGAAAAAGGGTTCGACCTGTTGATCGACGCCTTCGCCCGCTTGGCTGCCGACTTTCCCGACTGGGGGCTGGTCATCCTGGGCGAGGGGAGCCAGCGGGGCCGACTCGAATCGCTGGCCGCCGGGCACGGTTTGAGAGAACGCGTCGAGCTTCCCGGCGTGCTCGAAGACCCGTTCTCCACGCTCGAGCGGGCGGACCTCTTCGTGCTCTCGTCGCGGAGCGAGGGTTTCGGCAACGCCCTGGTTGAGGCGATGGCGTGCGGCCTGCCGGTGATCGCCACCGAGTGCTGGCACACGCCGCCGGGCATTGTGCACCACGGGACCGACGGGATGCTGGTCCCCCCGGAAGACATCGACGCACTGGCCGCCGCGATGGCCCAACTCATGGCCGACGACGACCAGCGGCGCCGCTTGGCGTCCGAAGCGGTCAAGGCGGCCCGACGATTCGACCTCGATCGGATCAGCCAAACCTGGGACGAGCTTCTGGAGGCCGTGGCAAGGTCCTCCCAATCCTCGTAAGTTTTCGCCTGGCGGGGCCCGCTTCCTTGTTTCGCCAACGGGCTCTCTCCTCGTAGCACAGCCATCCTGGCTGTGACACAGGCTGGAAGCCTGTGCTACAAGTGCTTGGTCAGACGGTCAATCCCACCACCACGCGCCGGCTGGGAGGTCGTTGGGGACGGCCTCGGAATGCCGGCTGGCTAACGGGCCGGAGCGTTCGGTCCGGATCGCTCCCGGGGCAACCAACGATGAGGGGTCGACGCGCACGCCGCCGCTGACGCCCGCCAGCGTGTGAATCTTGTCGCCGGCTCGGATCACGCGATAGTTGGCCACGGTTTCCACGGTCTTCGGGGCCGCGCCCAGCTCGACCGGGTATACGCCCCGCTGGCCGAAACAGGTCATGTGCCAGCCGATCTTCGAGGCCAGGTCCTCCTCTCGCACCAGCGCGGCGACCAGGGCCAGGTCGCACAGGTTGCGAAGCTCGGCATACACGGGGTACTTTTCGCATAGGGGCTCGAAGTGGTCGGTGAAACTCTGGGCGAACTGCCGGTTGAGCGGCTCCGACCGGCCCGTGTGTACCCGCTTGCCTTCGGCGGTGAGCAGCTCGTTTTCGCTCAGCACCTTCACGCCCTGTCCGCTGAGGGCGAACGCACCACGGTCCCCGGTGGCCACGACGGCGTCGTAATCGAGCGTGAACCACCAGCGGAGCACGCCCATCGGCGGCGGGGCCTCGCCCGGGCGAGTTTTGATCAGGTCCAGGTAGCTTTCCACGCCGGGCACGCCCTCTTCCAGGCCCATGCCGACGAGCTTCATCCGGTAGTCGGCCTCGACCATCACCCGGGCCGCGCGCGTGCGCGGGTCGAGGCCGTAGACGTCGATCTGCTGCGTGCCGAGCGTGAATCGCAATTGCTCCAGCCAGGCTTGCCGATCACCGGCACGCTTGAACTCGACGGGCTCCTCCAAGAACGCCTGGAGCCGGGCGAGGGACTCTTGCCTGGGGGTGATCAGGCAGCCGAAGCGGGCGTCGGGACCGGCCGCCACGTGGCGGAGCACGACCACGAGATCATCGAGTCGCACGACGGGGCGGCCCGACTCCGCGCCGATAACGCGGTTCTCCGCGTCGGTCCGCCAGTCCCCGGCGGGCCCGGCCACGACGAGGTCGCCCGACTCGGGATAGACGAAGACGTACTCGATTCGCTCCAACCCGGCGAGCATTTGCATGGGTTCGGTCGGTCCGCGTCCGGCCGCCAGCAGCAACTGCACGTGCTTCTCCAGACGCGGCAGCGACACTTTGCGAAGGGGGGAGCTTTTCCGGACGTCTTCTCCGCGGCCCCTTGCCGCGCTCGATGCCCGCAGGGCCGACAGATTGCCCGTGTCGTCCTCGGCGACCAGCCGCAGCAGCACGCCCTGGGGATCGACGTACACGCCCGTTGGAAAAGGCGCGATGGAGCCCGGTCCGCCAACGTCGTCCCAGCTTTCCGGGGCGATGGTGGTGGTGATCAGCTCGATGAGGCTGTCGAAGTCGGCCATGGCCCCGCCGCCGCGACCTCCCAGGGGCTCGGCGGCCACGCTCGAAAGGGCCCGTGCCCGGGCCCGGTCGTCGGAGATCTCGGCGGCCGTTTCGAGCGAGGGTCCGCGGGCGCCAACCCGGGCCTGCGCCACGGCGATCTCGGCCAGGATTGCGTCGCGCCGCTCGGGCACGGCGATTTGTCGGGCCGCGGCCAACGCCGGGGCAAACTCGCCCGCATCAAGCTGCGCTTGGATCAACGCCTCCTCGGCGAAAGCCCCGGTCGCGCCCACCGAAAGGAAAAACAACGCCGTAACGAGCAGCCTGATCGTGGCTGCCGGGTCCCGGACGGGCGTTGGTCTGTTAAACTCAAAATGGCGGGTTGGGTGCCACTGGCGTCTCGCCAGTGCTGCCGTGAAAGCACGGGCAAGATGCCCGTGGCACCCTTCAAGACAGCCTGGACAGACCGCCAGCTTCGGTCGCCTCGACATGGTTCACCTCCGTTCCGTAGTGAAACACGAGTGCGAAGTCAAGAACCGCGAGAAGCCTCTTACACCTCAATGTCGCCGAGGACGACGGAAAATGCAAGTGCGGGGAGCTGCGCCAACTCAGCCGCCACACCAACCTGCGTCGCCGGGATCGGGAGTACCGGCGCCAAGCGCCGTCCACCCCACCTCTTCAGGGGTGTGGCAAAATCGGCAGTTCTGCTAAACTGGCTCCCGCTCGTGGCATCGGAGGTCCCCTTGCAACGCCCGGGGACTGCGGTCCCCGGGGAAGGATGCCGATCGGCCGGCCCGGCGCCCACGCACTACGCAACCCCCACCCTGGTGTTGCCCCCCATGGAATTCCCACAACAAACAATCCTCGGCTCTCCCGACGGGCCGCACCTCGTGGTGACCGGCGGGGTGCACGGCGATGAGTACGAGCCCATGGCCGCGATCCGGCGGCTGATGGCCAAGATCAAGCCGGACGAGCTGCGGGGCAAGGTGACGCTTGTGCCGGTCGTCAACGAGCCCGCGTTTCTGCGGGGGGACCGCACGGCGGAAGACGGGCTCGATCTGGCACGCACCTGCCCCGGACGGCCCGATGGCTCGATCACCGAGCAGATCGCCCACGCATTGAGCGAGCTTATCCGGTCGGCCGACCTGTACATCGACCTGCACAGCGGCGGCGTCGCGATGGAGATCCTGCCGATGGTCGGCTACGTGCTGCACAGGGACCCGGCCGTGCTGAAGCGGCAGCGTCGCATGGCCAGGGCGTTCAACCTGCCCATCGTTTGGGGAACGACGCCCACGCTGGAAGGCCGTTCCACCTCGATCGCCCGCGACGCCAACGTGCCGGCCCTCTATGCCGAATGGGGCGGTGGCGGCCGGTGCAACCCTGACGGCGTCGAGGCATACGTGGAGGGATGCTTGGACCTGATGGACGATCAGGGGATGCTCGACCGGCGGCTGCGAGCGAGCGTGGTCGAGCACGTCGTGGAAGACGACCGCCCGGGGAGCGGGCCTATCCAGCTCTGTTATCCCTCGCCGATGACCGGTCTGTTCGAGGCGTCGGTCCGGTTGGGAGAGAAAGTGGCCGTCGGCGACCCAATCGGCCGGGTGACCGACGTCTTGGGCCGGCGGACCACCCTGATCGAGTCGACCCAGGAGGGGATCGGCGTGTGCCTGCGAACATTCGCCCGGGTGAAGGACGAGGATTCGCTGGCGGTGGTCCTGGAAGTCGACGCCTGAAGGCTTGACGAGCGCGATCGACCTCTGCCAGAATGTTGCGTCTAGCAGCCTCGTGACGGAAGAACTCCGACATGGCAAGAGATATCGTCAGAAGAACCGCCCGAGATAACGAATATCTGCACAAGGACTTTCACGGTGCCTTGAGCGTGGGGCTGGAGTAT
>JBDRTC010000340.1:0-11198 GCA_043824335.1 Planctomycetota bacterium
CGGTCGCGGCGGGGGGGAGGATTTTCAGGGCCTGTGGGCATCTGGCGCACAAAGAAAACCAGAACCCGATGCTCAACACGCTGCTGGCCGCCAACGCCTACAACGGGGCCATCCTGTGGAAGCGGCCGCTTAACGAAGGGTTCATGATCCTGCGCAACACGATCATCGCCACGCCGGAGACTCTTTATCTGGGTGACGACGAGTCGTGCAAGCTGCTCGACGCGGCCACCGGCGAGTTGAAAGGCGAGATCGCTCCCGGCGACCCCGAGGTCGACGGCACCGTCTGGAAATGGATGGCTCTGGAGAATGGCGTCCTGTTCGGACTGATCGGAGGCCAGGAGTTCAAGGCGCCGACGCTTTCCTCGGACGTGTTCGGCATGGGCGGCTGGCCGAGGGCGAATTGGCCCGGTTTCGACTACGCGGACCCCGAAACGGCCTGGGCCCAGGGCCGAACGCTGGTGGCCGTCGACGCGAGCACCAAGCAGGTCCTCTGGCGACACCGCGAGCAAGACCTCATCGACGGCCGCGCCGTCTCGATGCGAAGCGGCCGCATCTACTTCCTCAGCCCCGAAAAACTCCTCGGCTGTCTCAACGCCGAGACGGGCGAGGTCCTTTGGAAGACGACCGAGGCCGAGCTGCTCGAGGCGATCGGGCCCATGTTTTCGGAGCTGCCTCGCTGGACCGGGCTCTCGCCGTTTCCTTACGTCCGGTGTAACGACAAGTACCTCTTCTTCTCCGGGCCCCGGTTGCCCCGGGTGGTCACCGTCGCCACGAAGGACGGAAAGCTCGCCTGGCAGAAGGAAGTCAAGATAAACGACGGGGGAAGCGTTCATCTCCTGTTGCGCGACGACGCGATCTACGCCGTGGGCGAGGCCGACGGCAGCTTCAGCATGGCGTACGACACGGGCGAGGTCCTCAGCCGGCTGCTCGGCCGGCGGGCCTGCACCATGGCCACCGGCAGCGTCGACAGCATCTTTTACCGTGCCCCGGGTGGAACCGTTCGCATTGACTTGGCCACGGGGAGCACGGAGCACATCGCCCCGATGCGTCCGCCGTGTTACGAGGGCGTGATCATTTCCGGCGGACTGCTTTACTGGGGACCGTGGAAGTGCCGCTGCCAGCTCTCGATGTACGGTCACATCTGCCTGGCTCCGGCCGGAGACTTCGACGACCGTCCCGGAGTGGATTCGACCCGCCTGGAGCCCGGCGTCGGCGACCCAGGGGAGGTCGAGGAGTTCCAGGAACACGCCGACGATTGGCCGAGCTACCAGGGCGATAACCGCCGGACCTCCACGACCCGCGTTGCCATTCCCAAACAGGTAAGCCGGCGATGGGTTTTCCAGCCCCCCTCGGCCGCAATGCCCACGGCGCCGGTGGCCGCCGGCGGTGTGGTGTTTTTTGGGGATCACAACGGGCTGGTGTGGGCGGTGGACGCGTCGGATGGCACGCTGAAGTGGAAGGCCTACACCGGCGGCCCCGTCTTTTTCCCGCCCGCTGTGTGGGAAGGGCGCGTTTACGTGGGCTCGGCGGATGGTCGCGTTTACGCCTTCGAGGCCGCCACCGGGCGACCGTTGTGGACGTTCCTCGCTGCGCCCGCCGAGCGGCGGATTCCCGTTTTCGGCAAGCTCCTCTCCACGTGGCCGGTGGCCGGCGGAGTGGTCGTCGAGGACGGCGTCGTCTACGCGGCGGCCGGCATCGCCCATTACGACGGGACCCTTGTGTACGCCCTGGACGCGATCACCGGAAACGTGAAGTGGCACAACGCCGCCTCCGGCAGCCTGTCGCCGGAAGTCAACAGCGGCGTCAGCCTGCAAGGGAGCCTTTATCTCGAAGGGGACCAGCTGCGTTTCTCGGGCGGGAACGCCTATCCGTTGGCCTCCTACGACTTGAAGACGGGCCGATGCACAAGCCCGCCCAACGACCGCGCGGGCGCCGGTTTTCGTACGGCCTTCTATCCCTATTATCCGGAGCACGGCCAATTCGTGTCGCTCGACCACGAGCTACCCGACGGCAGGTCGTTGAACTACGCCGCCGACTATAGCGGCGTGGTGCACGCGACGCTGGCGCTCTTCGCCCCATCGCCGCCCGGCTCACCGAGGTTGGGCCCCGATTGGCGGATTTTGCCGCGGCGAGAAGCGCTGAAAGTGAAGCCGGCGGTCCTTTGGGAGGACCAGTCCCGGGCGAAGTTCAACAGCCTTATCGTGGCCCCCAACGTGGTCCTGACGGCCGGCCAAACCGCTTCACCGGACGGCGCCCGGTCCTTCCTGGCAGCCGTGGACGTTGAAAACGGCTCCCAGATCTGGAAAGAAGAGCTTCCGGCGCCCGTGGTCAAGGGAGGCACGGCGCTGGACCACAAGGCACGGATATTCGTTTCCCTCGCAGACGGCCGCGTCCTCTCGTTCGCGGCAGCGGAGTGATGAGGGATTGGAGGCGACGCGTGGGTCTCGCTTCACTCGACCCACTCTACCTACTCAGAAAGGATATGCACATGCGATTCCCATCTAAGGAGACAACGGGCACGGCACGCGAACGACGCACTTCGGAAGAAAAGCCGCGGACATCACGGCGGAGCTTCCTGGAGACTTCCGCCGTCGGGCTGGGGGCGGCCGCGACCGGAAGCCTCGCCGTCAGTCGCGGCGCGCATGCCGCCGGGAGCGACCTTTTGAAGATCGGCCTGGTCGGCTGCGGTCCCCGGGGCACGGGCGCGGCGGTCAACGCCATGAACGCCGACTCAAACGCCCGGCTCACGGCCATGGCCGACATGTTTCCAGAAATTCTCGAGGCAAGCCGGAAGAACCTCCAGAACGTCAAGGGCGAGCAGGTGGCCGTCGACGACGCCCACTGCTTCACGGGCTTCGACGGCTACAAGAGGGTGATCGAAAGCGGCGTCGACGTCGTGCTCATCGCCCTTCCCACCCACTTTCACCCGGCCTGCCTGATGGCCTGCGTCGAGGCCGGAAAGCACGTCTTCTGCGAGAAGACCCACGCCGTCGACGTGCCGGGCGTGCACACCGTGCTCGCCGCGGGCGAACTGGCCAAAAAGAAGGGGCTCAGCATCGTCTCCGGGCTTGCCTGGCGGTACCACACGGGCGTGCGCGAGACGATGAACCGCGTGCACGACGGCGCCATCGGCGACGTTGTCACCATCGAGGAGACGTGCAACACCGGCAGCCTCCGCTCCCGGGCGCGCCGACCCGAGTGGTCGGAAATGGAGTACCAGCTCCGCGACTGGTTCAACTTCTTCTGGCTCTCCTGCGACCTGCCGGGCCTGAACCTGGTGCACGACCTCGACAAGGCCTCCTGGGCCATGCGCGACGAGCCGCCCCTTCGGGCCTGGGGCATGGGCGGACAACAAACCCGGGTCGGCCCCCAGCACGGCGACGCCTGGGACCACCACGCCATCGTCTACGAATACGCCAACGGCGTGCGCATGTACGCCTACTGCCGCCAGCAGAACGGCTGCGTCGGGAGCGTCGCCGACCGCTTCTTCGGCACCAAGGGGCGCTGCGACCTGCTCCGCTGCCGGATCGACGGGGAAACCAACTGGAAATACGAAGGCCCCGACTGTAATCGTTTTGACCTGGAGCACGTGGCGCTCTTCTCCGCGATCCGTAGCGGCGAGCCGATCAATAACAGCCTCTACATGGCCCGAAGCAGCATGCTGGCCATCATGGCTACCTGGGCCACGTACACCGGTCAAGTGATTCCCTGGGACGCGGCGATGAAGTCGACCCGGGTGTTGGCGCCCGAGCGCTATGCCCTCGACGCCGATCCTCCCACAAAGCCCGGCCCCGACGGCCGCTACCCCATGCCCACGCCCGGCGTAACCAAGTTTGTGTGAGGGGCCTAAAACGATGATCGGGACCCTTGGCCGTGCGGCGGTTGCACAGCTGCGCCCGCGAAGCCGGCGTGGGGGCGCCGTACAACTCTCAGACGAACCAGGATCAAAGCACGAACCGCACAAAAGGAGTCTCGTGATGTCGAATCCGAAAGCACGATGTCGGGCGGCAATGGCCGTGGGTTGGCTGGTTTTGCTCTGGTGGAGTGCGAGCGCCGGCTTGCTCTGGGCGGCTGAGGCCGGAGCCGAGACAGGGGCCCGCGAGGTCCTTGCCCGGCTGGGGACAAGCCGCGGAATCTGCGTTCTCCTGGATCAAGCCCCGGCACGGATGGCCGTCGCCCTGGCTCGCGAAAGTGAGCTGACGGTCTACGTCCAGCTTCCCACGGCGGAAGCGACGGAGGCCGCCCGCAAAGACGTCGACGCCGCCGGCCTGCTCGGTACGCGGGTCTACGTGGAAAGGGGCCCGTGGTCCCACGTCCACCTGGCAGACAACCTGGCCGACGCCGTCGTGGTCCTGCCGGGATCAGTCCCGGCGATCCAAGCGCATCGCGGGGAGTTGCTTCGCGTCGTCAACCCGCTGGGAAAAGTGTTGCTCGGCGAAAAGCAGATCACCAAGCCCTATCCCGAGAAGGCCGACGATTGGAGCCATCCCTACCACGGGCCCGACAACAACCCGCAGTCGACCGACCAACTGGCCCGGGGACCCTACATGACCCAGTTCACAAGCGAGCCGTGGTACGTGCCCATGCCCGGGGTTTCCGTGGCCTCGGCAGGGCGGGTTTTCAAGGCGTTCGGGCACATCGGCTTCAACAAGCGGAGCTTTCCCTGGCTGGGCACGCTCGCGGCGTTCAGCGGCTACAACGGAACGCTCCTCTGGAAGCGGCCGCTCGAAGAGGGTTTTATGATCCACCGTAACACGATGATCGCCACGCCGGAGGTCCTCTACGTGGCCGACAACACGTCCTGCAAGCTGATCGACACGGCCACCGGCGAGTTCGCGGGCGAGATCACCGCTCCGGCCGGCACGCGGGGGCCGTCGTGGAAGTGGATGGCGCTCGAGGGCGGCGTTCTTTACGTGATGGTGGGCGAGACGGAACCGCCGGACCCCGCGGTCCGCTGGGACCGAAACACCGGCGGCTGGCCCTGGCACCCCATGAGCAAGGGGTACGACGCGGAGGCGTATCCCTGGGGCTTCGGCCACACGTTCTTCGCTTTCGATCTCAAAACCCGGCAGGTTCTCTGGACACACAACGAGCAAGACCCGGTCGATACGCGCGCCGTCTCCATGAAAAACGGCCGCATCTTCTACTATTCGCATCCCAACTTCCTCGCCTGCCTCGACGCTCGCCAGGGCAAGCCGGTCTGGCGGACGTCGGACGCCAAGCTCCTCGAAGCGATCGGTCCGCATTTTCGGGCGCAGACCTGGCAATGGGGGTTCTCCAGCACGTCGTATGTCAAGTGCAGCGACCGGGCGATCTACTTTGCCGGACCGCAGCGGCCGCGCTTGGTGGCCGCCAGTGCGGAGGACGGACGCCTCCTTTGGCAATACGAGGAGGGGAATTTTCAGATCGTCCTGCACAAGGGGGCCCTTTATGCGATGGGCTCCCGGCAGCACGCGAGCAAGAAGTTCGATCCGATGACCGGAGAGGTCCTGGCGGAACTTGACTGCCGCCGGGCGGCCTGCACCCGGGCCACCGGCACGGTCGACTCGATCCTCTGCCGGGCGGGGAGAACCGAGCCCAGCTTCCATGCCGGGTCGCTGCGCCTGATGACCGCCGACGACCACGCCATGCGGCTCCCCCTGATGCGCCCCCCGTGCCAGGACGGCGTGATCATTGCCAACGGCCTTTTGCACTGGGGCCCCTGGATGTGCGACTGCAACCTTTCCCTGGTCGGCAACCTCTGCCTGGGCCCGGCCGGAGAGTTTGAGTTCGAGACCGAGGCGACGGAAGCCGAGCGGCTTGAGTCGGCGCCCGACGCCGGCGGCCAGGTCGCGCCGCTGGTCGTCGCGCCGGGCGACTGGCCGACCTACCGGGCAGACAATCAACGCAGCGCGGCAAGCCCCACCGACGTGCCCACAAAGGTCAAGCTCGCCTGGCAATACGAGCCGCCCCGGCCCACGTTGCCGGCTGCCCCCGTGACGGCCGGCGGGCTGGCGTTTCTTGCCGGCTCCGACGGCGTGGTGCGGGCCGTCGACGCCGCCACGGGCGAGTGCCGCTGGAAGGGCTACACCGGCGGGCGAATCTATTATCCGCCGGCCGTCGATCAGGGACGGCTCTTGGTGGGAAGCGGCGACGGCCGGGTCTACGCCTTCGAGGCCGCCACCGGCCGAACGCTCTGGACGTTCCGCGCCGCTCCGGCCGAGCGGAAGATCTCGCTTTACGGCCGGCTCAGTTCCACCTGGCCGGTGGCCGGCGGTGTTCTGGCCGAGGGGGGCGTCGTCTACGCGGCTGCCGGCATCGCCAGTTGGGACGGCACGCACGTATACGCCCTCGATGCCAAGACCGGAAAGATCCATTGGCAGAACAACACCTCGGGCCATCTGGCCGGCGGCGACAAGGTTTCCGGCGTCAGCGTGCAGGGGCATCTCTTGCTCCATCAGGACCGCCTCTACCTGGCCGGCGGCAACGTCGTGTCGCCCGCCGTCTACGACACAAAGGACGGACGGTGCCTGAACACGCTGGAGGATGAGTTTGTCAAGGCCCCGCGCGGCAGCGAGCTGGTGTTGGTGGGCGGAAACGTAACCGCCTTCGGCTGCCTGCTCTATTCGCCCCAGGAGTATTTGCTGGGCCCGTTCCGGCTCCCGTATCTCATCCAGGCCGAATCGAGCGAGGGGATCCTTCGCACGACCGGCGCCGAGGTCTTCCGCGTGGATCCGGCCACGGCAGCGGCCCAAAAACCAAAGGCGCTTTGGGTCTCCAAGCACCTGGGGCATCCGGTGGCCTTGGCGCTGGGCAAGAACGCGGTGGTCGCGGCAGGGCAGCTTCCTTCGGCCGGCGAGTCGTCGGAACCGGCCTACGCCGTCGCCGCACTCAACCTGGATGACGGCCAGGTGCTCTGGAGCCGGTCGCTTCCCGCCATGCCCCTCTCGTCGGGACTGGCCCTGGATAGCGCCGGCCGGACAACCGTCGCCCTGCGTGACGGCCGCGTCTTCTGCTTCCAGGCGGCAGACTGAAGCGGACCGCCTGCGTCGAAACTTGCTTTCCGGCCATCGGCGGTGTATCAATGGGACACCCAGAACGAACGCACACGCGAATGTACATTCCACGTGTAAGGAGCGTCGCGATGAATCGAGCATTCGCTTCCACGATCTTCGTCCTTCTGTCTCTCTGTGCGGGTCTACAGGGGACCCGGGAAACAGGAGGCCGATTGCAGGCGGCGGAAGCGGTGAGTCCCGTCGCCGCGAGCGAAGCGGAGATCGGGCTGGGGATCGGCGGGATCGGCGGCGTCTACTTTCTCGCCGAGCCGGGTGAATTGACAATCGACGTGGAGAAACGCGACCGACACCGAAGCGGTCGGCGCACGGACTTGCGGGCCATCCTCGTGGGGCCGGACCGAAAAGTGCTCCAAGAGGCGACGATCCCCGACGACGGAAAACCCCGCGGCAGCGGCACCGGGCCCCCGGGCCGCGTCCGCCTGGCGACGCAAGTCCAGCGCAAGGGCGTTTACGGGCTGAACGTCACCGTGTCGCAAGACCGGTACGGCGACGAGATCATCTGGGGGTTCCGCACGAACTGCCCCCGCTACCTCATCGAGACCGCCCGGGGCCATCGCGACGCGCGACGCCAGGAGCCGATCGTCCTGCTCGACCCCGATCGGCCCGGCGACGTTTGCTTCGTGCCCCGCAAGGGCGCGTTCGGCATGGAGATCACGGGCGTGCCAAAGGGCGGGGAAGCACTGCCCGTGTACGACGCCGAAGGCACGCTCGTCCACACGCTTTCAGCGGGCGCGGACGGCCAGGCAACGCACACCTTTCCCGCGGACGTACGCCGGGAGTCCGTCCCCTGGCGGCTGCACCTGGCGAAGCAGCAGGCGACCGTCCAGATCGACGGCGTGACGCGCTGGGAGGATGGGGACGTTTACCCCAATCTTCCGTACTGGACCCCCGATCCGGCATCCTACTTCCCCTTCCAGGCGTACCGCTGGCTCCTGACGCCGTATAGCCGCTGTGTGTACGGCCAGCCCGGGGAGCAGGGAGAAATCTCCTTTCAGGTTCACAACAATTCGGACCGGGAGAAGACCGTTGAACTGGCGATCGAGTTTCCTTCCAACGAGTGGCCGGCTCGGCTCTCGTCCGAGCGTGTCGTGTTGGGCGCGAAGGCGAGTCGGGAGGTGACCCTCGCGTACACGGTCCCGGCGGAAAGCCAAACGCGGGTCTGCCACGTTAGGGCCACGCCGGTGGAGAATCCCGACTTCTCGACCTATTCGACGCTGACGTTGAAGGCAGGCGTCGCGCCGGCCACCAAGCCCTTCGACATTCCTTTGGTGCTCAAGCCCTACGAGCACGAAAACGAGCAGTTCGGCTACCTGCCCGACTACCCGGTCGAGAACCAGCCCTATTTCGATCTAAAGAACCGCCCCTTTGTGCGGACCGGTGGCGGCATCGAAACGTTGCGTGGCGAGGGGTGGAGCGCGTCGGAGCTGCGCACGGCGGTCGAGTCGAGCGATTCGGCGCTGGAAGGCCGGTCTTTTGGGATGCCGTCAACAAAGGTCGCGTTCGACCGCGACAACGATCTCTACCTCGTGGCCACCGCGGGCAGGCAGGCCGCGGTGCTCCACTCTGCCGACGCCGGGGAGACGTTCTCTGCCTGCCTGATTCCGGGGCGGGAGGGCGGTCGCTCGTTCGACATTGAGCAGTTCTCCGGCCACAACGTCCCGGACGGCCCCCCGCCGATCCTCCGCTACACCCGCACCGCCGAAGACCCGAAATTGTTCTGGCGCAAGCTGAACGACCTGGAGCTGTTTCTGCCGGAGAAGAAGGACGGCCGATTGTCGATCGGCGGCCCGATCCTGATCTCCAAGCTTTGCATCGGGCTGGCCGCCCATTCGGGCATTCCGGCCACGGTGGTCTCCCGCGGCGCGAAAGTCCACGTGGCTTGGGCCGAGGCGACCGAGCCCGAGGCCAAAGTGCCCGGCGTGCCCACCTACGTGGTGACCTACGACCGCCAAACCCGAACGCTGGGCGAGCCCGCTCTGGTCGGCTACGGGGCGCCGCCCAACGACATCCACAACTCGCCCAGCATCACGATGGATAGCCAGGGCTATCTGCACGTGCTCGCCGGCACGCACGGCCAGCCGTTCCAATACGCCCGGTCGCTTGAGCCGAACGACGCCCACTCGGGCTGGACTGAGGCAGTGGCCGTGGGCGAAGGGCTTCGCCAGACCTACATCGGGCTGGTGTGCGGCCCCGACGACACGCTTCACCTGGCCTTCCGCCTCTGGTGGTACGGAACCGAGCCTTTCCCGGCCAGCCACCACGCCACGCTCGCCTACCAGCGGAAGCCGCCCGGCAAACCCTGGGAATCGCCCCGGGTGCTAATCGTGCCGCCCTTCTCGGAGTACAGCGTCTTTTACCACCGCCTCACCATCGACCGGACCGGCCGCTTGTTTCTCTCGTACGACTACTGGTCCACCCACTGGTTCTACCGGACCGACCACTGGAGTAAACGCCGGTCACTCATGATGTCCGGCGACGGCGGCCAGACCTGGAAGCTGCCCCAGACCGCCGATTTCCGGTAGTCAGCGGCGCGTGGGTCTCGCTCCGCTCGACCCACCCTACGCAATCGCAGAACGCAATCAAGACGAACGAAGGGAGCCGAGACAATGTTTTCCGTACTACGGACGAGCGGCCTTGCTCGCCGCGGGCTGAATCGAAGCCGGCGTGGCTTCCTGGCCGTCGTGATCGGCGTATTGGCCGCGTTCGCGGTCTTGGAAGCCGCGTCGGCCGAGCCGGCGTCCGCCGCCGGCGGGCGCCCAAACCTTCTGGTCATCATGACCGACCAGCAGCACGCGGGCATGATGAGCTGCGCCGGCAACGAGTACGTGAGCACGCCCGCCATGGACAGCCTGGCCGCCACCGGCACGCGGTTCGAAATGGCTTACGCCGCCAACCCGGTCTGCATGCCTTCGCGGGTGAGCATGATGACCGGGCAGATGCCGAGCCGTTTCGGCATGCGCTCCAACGCCGAGGGACGCAACCAGGCCCCTCCGGCGGCGATTAAGGAGGCGATGGGTTGGATCTTCCGCAACGCAGGCTACGAAACGGCCCACGGGGGAAAGACGCACTGGCTCCGCGGCATGACGCCCGAGTCGATCGGGTTCGAGAACCTCATCGGCGGCCAGCGCGAGGGACTGGCCGAAACGTGCGTCCGGTTCCTCTCCCAGAAACGCCAGAAACCGTTTCTCCTGGTCGCGTCGTTCATCAACCCGCACGACATCTGTTACATGGCCATCGACGATTACACGGAGGCGGAAGGCAAACCGGTCATGTATGCGCAAAGCCGCACGGAGCGCGAGCGGCTGGCCGCCGCCCTCAAACTGCCTGAAGGCGTCTCGCGCGAGGATTTCTTCGCCCGGCTCTGTCCTCCGCTTCCGGGGAACTTCGAGATTCCCGCGCTTGAGCCGGAGTGCATCACCGACGAGTACGTGCGGGCGAGAACGTTCCGGGAGTATGCGCGCACGCGCTGGTCCGACGAGCGGTGGAGGCTGCACCGCTGGGCCTATTGCCGGCTGACCGAGATGGTCGACGCCCACATTGCCAAGGTGCTAGAAGCGCTCCGCCGAGCGGGGCTTGAGGAGTCGACCGTGGTCGTCTTCACCAGCGATCACGGCGACCACGACGCGGCGCACCGCCTGGAACACAAGTCGATCCCCTATGAAGAAGCCGCCCGGGTGCCGCTGATCGTCAGCTTTAAGGGCGTCACCAGGCCGGGACTTGTCAACACGGAGCACCCGGTCTCCGTGGGTCTGAACCTGATTCCCACGCTCTGCGACTACGCGGGCATCGAGCCGCCGCCGAGCCTCACCGGCCGAAGCGTGCGCCCGCTGGCCGAGGGCCGGCCGGTCGAGTCGTGGCCCGACCAGGTGGTCGTGGAAACGAAGGCCGGGCGCATGGTGCGCTCTGGGCGATTCAAGTACGTGGTCTACGAAAGCGGAGAGCACCGCGAGCAGCTCATCGACCTGGCGAGCGACCCCGGCGAGATGGTCAACCTGGCGGAAGACCCCGACTACCGCAACGTGCTCCTCGACCACCGACAACGGATCCGCCGCTGGGTGGAAACGACCAACGACGAGATCGCCAGGCCGTACGTTACTTCGGGTGAGTAAGGGGCGACCGAAGAATAACTCGGGGACTGTCCCC
>JBDRTC010000341.1:0-6415 GCA_043824335.1 Planctomycetota bacterium
GGAGATTCGGGCGCGGTCCAACCTCAGCTTGGCCCGCTCTTCGCTCGACTCGCGCTGGCCGATGAAGAGCCGCACGAGGAAAACGAGGAGTTCCGCGCCGAAGATGACCGGGCGGACCAGCAGGCTGGCCAAACCGCTGAGTTGCCTGCGGCCCCCGAACAGCCGCCCGTCGAGCACCACGTCTTGCGCCTGCGCGCCGGTGAGCTTCATCTTTCCGTCGACCTGGAAATGCCCCCCCACCTGCTTGCTGGCGTCGTTGGGGCTCCTTGCGTAGCGCTCGTCGTCGAAGGCGCAGAGGAGCGGGCCGCTGATCACGGTTCGCTCCATGTCGAGGTCGCCGTGGATCCTGGCCCGGTCGAACTCGGCGGCGCACAGGATGTTCGCGGCAAAGGTGCGAACGTCGCCGTGGATCTCGGTGAAATAGCTTGCCTGGGGACCGCAGTACAACCCCCCGGTGATCTCGGCGCTTTGCAGGTTGAGCACCGGTTCGGCGTTCTCGCCCGGGGCCGGTTCGGCCAGGCCGATCGTGGCGCCCTGGAAAAGGACCTGACCGTCGACCTTCGCCCTCACCAACGAAACGGGACCACGGATCTCGGCGCGGTAGCTGTGCTCGCCGACCGTGCTTTCCACGGCGCTACAGAAGAGGTCGCCGACGATGTCGGCATCGCGGAGGTTGAACTCGCCGGGCATGGGGGGCACGTCGGGGAACTGCGCTTCGCGGCCGATCTTGACGCCGTCGAAGAAGACGTCGCCGCCGACCGACGTCCCCCAGAGCAGCACGGGCCCGAGGATCTCGGCCCGATAGCTGTACCCCAGGGTTTCCACGCCAAACGTGTTGCAGTAGACGTCGCCGGTGATTCGGGCGTCGCTCAGGTCCAAACGCCCGGGAATCGGCGGCTCTTCCAGCCCCCGGGCTTCTCGCCCGATCTTGGCGCCCTGAAAGGCGACGCTCCCACCGACGGTGGTCCGCAGGAGCGAGACGGGCCCCACGATCTCCGCGCGGGCGTTCTCCACGGCCCGGCAATAGAGCGAGCCGCTGATTCTCGCGTCTTGCACGATCAACTTGCCCGGCGCCGTTTCCTGCTCGTACTTGGAGCGTGCTTCCGGCCCGATCTTGATCCCGTCGAGAACGACCAGTCCACCGACGTTCCCCTCGAACAAAGAGACCGTGCCGAGGACCTCCGTGCGATGGCCGCCGCTGGGCTGGCAGAAGAGGTTCCCGCTGATTTCCACGTTGCTGAGATTCAGCTTCCCTCGGACGGCGAACGTGTGCACGGAGTCGACTTCCCGCCCGATCTTGACGCCGCCGAGGCACACGTCGCCGCCGAGCGCGGCCCCGTAAAACGACACCGTGCCGAGGATCTCGGTGCGGTGCTCCCCGGTGGGGCTCGCCGATACGTGGCCGTCGACCAGGGCGCTGACGAGCGAGAGGGCGTCGGGGCGGCTCTTGGCCTGAGACTCCCAGCCAATCTTGGCCCCGTCGAGACGCACCTCGCCTCCCACGGCAGCGTTTGCCAGCGTCAGGCGGCCGAGGATCTCCGTGCGCCGGCCCGGAATCGACTTTGCGGAAAAATGGCCGCCGACGCCGGCGAGCTCGAGATCCAGATCGCCGTCGATCTTCACCCCTTCGAACTCCGCGGAGCCGCCGATCGTCGCCTGATTAAGACAAAGGCCGACCTCCGACTCCAGCGACGACGCGCTCATCGACCCGCTCACCTCCAGATGCGCGAAGTTCCGGTGCATCCGGTCCTGAACCCCTTTGCGGATCTTCGCCCCGGCCAGGAGAAATTGCCCGTCGATCCGGACGCCGAGAAAGCTCACCTCGCGCTGGAACTCGCAGCCCGTCAGATCGACCGACCGGGCGAACCGCCCTTCGCTCACGTCGACGTGACCCGTGAAGACGGTGTTCCGTATCACCAGCCTGTGGGCGTAGTCGAGGTTCTTCAGATCCAGATCGCCGTTGACGACCGCGGCCTCGATTTCGACCGGTTGATCGTTGCGAAGCGAGTCGACCAATTCCCGGGCGGAGTGCGTGCGCTGGTGTTCGGGGTCCGCCGGGTTGTGAGACCACTTGAGAGGTTGCCGGTCAGCCATGGTGCACTCCTCCACGCGTCGAAGGCGAGCCAAAGGATCGCAAGCAGAGGGCCGCCGCCTCGGCCCTGGACAACGGCCCCTCTCAGCCCTGAGTTTAGTCCCCGCCGCGACCGCCAACAACACATCGGGGGCCCGACGCCCGCTTTCAGCCCGTTTCCGGAAGGAACGACGGCATGTTCACTCCCCGAAACGGCTGGAACCGGCCGCGGACCTGGCAGAAGTGCAACTCGCAGTTCCTGGCCCCCCAGGCGTACATCTGACCCACCAGCCGGTCGCACTCGACCGGCACGAGGAACACGGCCCCGCCGCCTCGGAACCGGTCAAGCGCCGCGGCGATCAGCGCGGCGGCCTGCTCTTGCGTTCGCGTCAGGCAGGGCCCCAGCATGCACATGGCCGGATGTTTGACGGAGATCATGAACCCGTCGACCGGGCCGTCTTGGCGCTGGCAGATCCGGGCGTCCCAGAGTCCGTCGCGGTTCTCGATTGCGTAGCGGTAGTCCTTCTCGCGGCTGATCCCGGCGACTTCCATTTCCAGCGCCGCCATGGCCGGAACGTCGTCGAGGGTTGCCGCGCGAACGTGCCCGGCCTCCGGCGCCGTGTGCGGGAATCCCACCGGCGGCACCTCCAGGATCATGTCCTGGTACGCGTAGCGCGGCACGAAGCCCGCCCGGGTGTAAAGCGAGAACGAATCGAGGTTCAGCGCGCTCTGCGTCAGGCGGAGGGCCGGATAGCCGCGGGTTTCGGTGTAGTCGATAATGTGCTCGAGCAGTGCCCGGGCCACGCCCTTTCCAAAGTAGTTCGGATGGACGTTCATGATCCCCAGCGACACGTGGTGCTCCCGCGGGTGGAAGAAGCACGATCCCATCAGCCGCCCGGTCCGCTCGTTCTGGGCCACCACGCCGCAGCCGGGATCGAGGGACTCGTAGACGTCGAAGAAGATCGTTGTTGCGTCCGGGCCTCCCGTGAAAACCTTGGGCATGCCGTGCAACTGGTACCAATAGTTGATCGACACGCAGATCAGCTCGGCCACTTCCGTCCGATCCTCGGGCTCCATCGGTCTCAGGCGCATCGGTTCCACTGGTCGCTCCTTGGCCGACGTGCCGTCGGCCGCTAAACGGGTCGATCTTTCCGGGGTCGAACGAGTAGACGAGTAGGTTTGCTTTAGCATATCGCGGCGACACAACACGATATCACGATATGCTGAAGCATAACCTACCTCACTTTCCGGGGATCAGTCTGGCAAACGATACAGCTCAAACTCCCAGATCCGGATCAGGTTCCCCGGGGTCTCGGTCACCAGGAGCCGGAGCCGGCGGGTCGTGACCGGCGGGAATTTTGCATGCCAGTCGAACTCGCCGTTGTTGGTGACCTCGGTGCCGGGGACGTCTTTCCAATCCGAGCCGTCGTGCGCTTGAAGGACGAAGTCGAGGATGGGCGTGGCCGGCTCGATCTGGCTTGTCTGCCCGGTGACGATGCGCACGGCGCTTAAGGTTTGCGGCTCGTCCCACGCCAACTCGACCCAGCCGGGCAGGCTGTTGTCGCTCACCCAGCGGAGGCCGTTGTCTTTGACGTCGAACCGGCCGTCGTTGACGTTCGCCGCCGGATACTGCTTCTCGTTGTAGTTGCCCGAGACGCTCACCCGGGCCGATCTGGCCAGGTTCGGTCCGGCCGAGCCAATCCAGGCGGGCGGCCTGGAAGTCACCGGTGGCGGCGGGGGGGCACCGACGCCCTGTCGCATCAGTGTCTTAAGCTCCTCAAGGTAGTTCTCGTAAACGCCGCGAGGGCTGGTCTCGTACCGCTTGCACAACGACGCGGCCATGCCGGCCACCTCGCCCATCATGCCGCAGGTCCGCATCACCCGAACCGTGCCCAACGCCACGTGCGTGACGCTGATGTTCCGTCCGGCCATCAGGAGGTTGGGCACGTTCCGCGAATAGAGGCACCGGTAGGGGATCGCGTACGGCTTGATCCGCCCGTGCTCGGCGATCGAGCGAAACTCGTTGCCGGGAAAGTGCTTGGTGTTCTCCGGGTCGGGATAGTGCAGATCGATGGTCCAGGTGGTGGTGACCGAGGCGTCGGGGAACGGGCGGCCTTCCTCGATGTCTTGCTGGGTAAGGACGACGTCGCCCAGAAGCCGCCGCGACTCCCGCTTGCCGCCGACGTAGGCCACCCAGGCGAGCTTGCGGTTGGCGATCTCGTCCTTCTCCCGGCTCCGGTTCTTCAGGTAGGACCAGTTGCCAAAGACGACGCGGAGGCCGTAGTCGCGGATCGACTCGAACTCGGCGATCTGGTCGAGGTTCATGCCGGTTTCCCAGTTCCATTCGCCCATCGTCACCCGCTGGTAGCTCTGGTCGTCAAACTGAACGGCCCAGGGACACTCGGGAAACGCCACGGGCGCGTCGGTCTTGACGGAGTACCACATGACCGAGGTGCCCATGGTCATCCGGTCGGCTTCTTCCGGCGCGAGCGACTCGCCCGTTTCGTCGCGGCCTTCGCGGCCCATGCGGAAGTCGGCCCCGGCCAGATAGCCCAGGTTGCCGTCGCCGGTCGCGTCGGCAAACAAGGGAGCGGCGAACCGGAACTCCTTTCCGTTTTCAGTGTGCCTGGCGATCACCGCGGCAATGCGGTCGTCTTCCATCTCGACCTTGAAGGCGTGCATGTTGAGAAACAGGTGGAGATTCTCTTCGGCCCGAACGACTTCGAGCTTCTTCTGGTCTTCGTAGTTTTCGGCCGGTCGGGCGTTGCCCTCGCGTCGGGGGCCGATCTCGCGCACGAGATTCCCCAACGCCGGGTAAGGCTCCATGTTGATCTTGCCTTGCAGGTGTACCCGGACCTCGGAACTGTTGTTCCCGCCCAGCACGGGCCGGTTCTGGAGCAAGGCCACGCGACACCCCAGCCGGGCCGCGGAAATGGCCGTCGAGGTGCCGGCGATGCCTCCTCCCACGACGACCAGATCGAACCGCCCGGCGTCTTCCGGCTCGTCGGCCAGCCCGAGGAGGTCGCGGCGAAAGGCGGCCAGCGCTTCGCCGGCGTTGGGGGGGACGAGATTCACGTCGGTGGTGAAGAGGATCGCGTCGCAGCGGCCATCGAAGCCGGTCAGGTCCTTTAGCGCGAGCTTCACTTTCCGGCTTCCGAGCCGCAGCGTCCCACCGTCCTGCCAGTGCCACTCGGCCCCCTCGGTGCCGAAGGTTGTTTCCAAGGGCTCGTCGTTGACGAGCAACTGGAACCGGCCCGGCGCGCCCGCCGCCTTCCAGGGGGCGACCCAATCGCGGGTGCGGACCAGCACGCGGTAAGCTCCGGGGGCGGGAAGCTCGACCATCGTGGCCGCGTCGCTGACCGGCGCGCCCAGGCCGTGGGCCAAGAGGACCGGCGAGCCCATCTGATCGGCGAACTGCTGGTCGATGACCCAACCGCCGCGGTCCCCGAACCCCTCAGCTTCTACCAGGACCGTCTCCGTCGCTACGGACGAAACCGCCACCGCCGCGAGGACCGCCGCCAGCGCCGCGCCGGGGAAAACCTTCCGCTTCCTCATCATCTTGGCCGAACTCCTCATTCGCGAGTGGTGACGACTTCGCCCGCGCAGAGCCGCGCGGAAGACGGAGGACACAACACCAACCTGTCCACGCGGACAGGCCGGACCAGATGCCAGAATATCCGGAACGGACCCCGAATTGAATCCGCTAAATGAAATCCGCTTGCCGGTGAACCCTTCACTGCCAGGCGTTGTCCGGCATGAGGAAAGGAGGGGCCAGGTCTAGTGCCTTTTGGGGTGCTGGCATCGGGCCTGCGGTGGGATGCATCGGCCTTATCTCAGCTCCGGGCAGGGGCATTATGGCGTTCTGGCGCCTCCGGTCTGCCGTCCACAGTCACACTTTGAGCTCCCCGTGTGCGACCGTGGCTTAGTCCACACTCCGCCGGCACAGTGTGGACTGTGTTTGAAAACTGTGGGGCTGTTTAAGCACAGTCCGACCTCATTTGCTCATACTGTGTAAAAGGCTTTAGGGTATCACTTTATGATGTATACATGCACCATCGCGCGGCTTTCTAGATTCTTCAAAATAATCTATTGTCCAAATTGTGAAGCGCGCTATCATGTCTTTTAAGCCTCATGCGTTGTGCGGAATTCGGCCGCCAATGCCTCGAGGCTCCCGTCCAAAAATGGACGTTGACCCGCTTAGACCCGAGACAGAGGGAGGATGGACATGGAGACGAAATTTCGGGTGGGCCATGGCTGCGGACAGCCCATCGAGCTGGATGCGGCCGAGGTGGCCAACTACTCCGGCAGCACGATTCAGGTTCTTCAGCGGATCGCCCGCGAGAA
>JBDRTC010000342.1:0-8684 GCA_043824335.1 Planctomycetota bacterium
ACACCACGATCACCATGCACCTAAGCGACGCCCAAACGATCCTGGGCAAGAACGATCCGCCGGTCATCAACGAGCTCCTGGCATTGGAGTGCCGCTGCGGCGAGGACGATCTCGACAAGATTCGGGCGCAACTGCGGGGCATCCTGCCCGAGACGCACGTCGTCCGCGACATGTCGAAGGCCAAGGCCCGCATAGCGCAGCGGGCGAACGTCAAACAGAAGCACCAGGAGGCCCTGGCGCGGCATCAACGCGACCTCAAAGAGCGGCAAAACAACCTGGCCGCCACCAAGGCCCACCGCGAAGAAATGCAGCAGAAGCTGGAGGCCCTGGCGATGGCGATGACCACGCTCGTTGTGCTCGCCTCGGCGATCTGGGTGGGGCTGTTGGCGCTGGTGAACGTGCGCGAGCGGTTCACGGAGATCGGCGTGCTCCGGGCGCTGGGCAAAAGCTCGCTGCGCATCGGCGCGCTCTTCCTGGGAAAAGCGGCCCTGCTGGGCGTGGCGGGAGCCGTCGCCGGGTTCCTTTTGGGCGCGGCCGTCGGCTATTTGCTGGGCACCGAGACGACCCGCTCCCTTGGCTTCGGCCCGCTCTACTCGGCGGCCGATCATTTCCACTTCCCCTACCAGATGCTCGTGTTCGCCCTGGTCGGGGCCCCGTTCCTCTCAGCCGTGGCCAGCTATCTCCCCACGCTCTCCGCCATCACTCAAGACCCCGCCGTGGTGCTGCGGGATCATTGAGCTCCTCACGGCTCTCGTCGCACGTGGTAGGCGTAGAGGAAATCGCCGTGGCGCAGATAGAGCCGGCCGCCGCACACGACCGGATGGGCCCAGGTGGGACCTTGGCCGCCCTGGGGGATCTGGAACCTGCTGGTAATTTCACACCTGGCGGGCGTGGGCCTCATCAGCCCGACCGCGCCCCGCTCGTCCATGACGTAGAACAGGCCGTCGGCGCAGGTGAGCGAGCCTTTCTTGCCGATCCCCTCGTCGACGTACATCGTACGCCCGGTGTTCCAGTCGAGCGCGATCCATTTGCCGTCGCTCTGCACGTGGCTTGAGCCGTACAGGTAGCCGCCCAGAAGGACCACGCCGCCGTGCTGGTTGTCGAGATCCGTGTTGCGCCAAATCTCTTCGACCGACGCCCGAGGGCCGTCGACGTTGAGCTTGAGCATCACCGACCCGGTCGTGCGCGTGCTGATGAAGACGCGGCCGTCGTGATAGAGGGGCGAGGCGATGTTTTCGTCGAAGGGGGTGCGGTGCTCGAAGCGGAAGAGCAGCGAGCCGGTGTCGGCGTTGGCTCCCACCAGCGCTTCGGTCGTGAGCGCGAGCAGGATCCGGAGCCCGCCGCACTCGGCCAGCACGGTCGAGGAGTAGCCGGCCAGGTCGCCCGTGCCGGGGGTGGTCCAGACGACGCGGCCGGTTTGCTTGTCCAGGGCGACGAAGCTCGCCTCGGGTCCGCCGGGCCGGCAGATCACGCGGTCGCCGTCGATCAGGAGCGATTCGGCCAGGCCCCATTGGTTGGGCTTGCTCTGGTACGCTTCGAGGATGTTGAGGCCCCAGATCTTCTTGCCCGATTCGGCCTCCAGGCAGGCGACGTCGCCGAAAGGGCTTTCGTGGTAGAGCCGATCGCCGTCGAGGGTCGGCGTTGCGCGGACGCCGGGCACGGGGTTGTGCCAGGCCTTGCCGTTTGTGGTCTGCCAAAGCATCTTTCCGTCCATGTCCAGGGCGGTGATCATCGTGTCGTCGCCGATGTTCCCGGCGGTGTAGATCCTGCCCTCGGCGATCGACACGCTGGCAAACGCATGGCCCAGGCCCGAGGTCGTCCATAAAAGCTTCGGCCCGCCCTCCGGCCACTCGCCGAGCAGGCCGGTTTCCGTAGAGATGTTTTCCCGGTTCGGACCGTGGAACTGCGGCCAGCAAGCCCGGCCATCGGCTGCGGTCACGGTGCTCTCGGCCGACAAGCCGCCGAGAAGAACCACCTGAACCCATAGGCCTGACAGCAATCGCAAATCGAGCATCGGTGTTGCTCCTTGGTGGTTGAGTTTGTGGGATTGCTTCGCGTTCCACCTGGCCCGGGTGGCACCGGATGATTCTCCGGAGGAGGCTCTGCCATGCGGAAGGGCCTTGTTCGGAGAATCGTCGGTGTTGCCGGCTTTCATCGAGGTCCAACTCGCTTTTTTCAACGGGCTGCTACCGCCCGCGCGAGCGGCCGTTGCCGCGGGCGGCGGCGGTTCGGTGGGGGGAGGGGATGCGCTGGAAATTGCCCGGGCCGAGTAGCGCTTCCACGCGGGACCGCATCTCGGGGTTGACGTTCACGCGGAGGCGTTCGCAACTCATGGGCACGCGGGTGCCGTCGGCCAGGAAGATGACCAACTCCAGCTCGCAGTTGCCGGGATAGCCGCGGAGAATCTCGTAAAGCTTCTCCAGTCCCTCCTGGCCGTGGGACTGCTCGGCGACGCGGATCCGCACGCTCCCGGTTAAGCAGCTCTCCGCGTCCTCCAACGGCAAGAGCCTGTCCACGATCAGGTTCGCCTCGTCGCTTCCGCCCCGCTTGTCGATCGTGCCGAGGACGATCAGGATGGCGTCGGGCCGGACCAGCTCGCCGTGCTGGACGAACTGGTCGGGCCAGAGGATCGAGCGGATGGTCCCCTCCATGTCTTCCAGGTCGAACATGGCGTAGCGGGTGGGGTTTCCCGGGCGGGGGTTCTTGGTGTGGGAGAACTTGATCGCCGAGAGCATGCCGCCCAGTGTCACTTCGGCGCCGTGCCTAAGCGCCGCGGCTTTGGTGGTCGTGTGCGTGCAGTAGGTGGAGAGGGTTTCCCGGTGTTCGGCCAGCGGGTGGCTGGAGAGATAGAACCCGAGGACCTCTTTTTCCTTCACGAGCTTGTCGCGCTCGTCCCACTCGGGCACGTTGGGGAGATTGGCGGTTGGGGATTCTTCTTCGCCCTCTTCCTGGTCGTCGAAAAGCCCCCTCTGGCCGCTTCGGCGGTCGGTCGCCTTCGAGGCCCCGGACTGCAGGGCCCGATCAATCGCGCCGAACAACTGCGCCCGCGGGGCGCCGAGGGAATCGAACGCGCCGGCCTTGATCAGGGTCTCGATCGCGGACCGGTTCACCGTGCCCGGGTCGACCCGCTCGCAGAAATCGAACAGGCTGCGGAACGGTCCGCCGGCGCGCCGGGCGGCAGCGACCGCCTCGGCCGCCGAAGTGCCGCAGCCCTTCAGCGCCGCCAGGCTGAAGAAGATGTTGCCGTCGGCCACCGCGAACTCGGCCTCCGAGCGGTTCACGTCGGGAGGGACCACCTCGATCTTCATCCGCTGGCAGTCTTCGAGGTGCTCGACGGTCGAGTCTTTGCGGGTGAAGTTGCGGTTGGGCATGTCGCTGGAAAGCAGGGCCGCCATGAACTCGACCGGCCAGTGGGCCTTCAAGTAGGCCGTCATGTAGGCGATCAGGGCATAGGCCGTGGAATGGCTCTTGTTGAAGCCGTAGCCGGCGAACTTTTCGATCAGCCCGAACAGCTCTTCCGCCTCCTTCTTTTTCAAGCCCTTGGCATGAGCGCCCTCGACGAACTGCTCGCGGAACCTGGCGATGATCGGCAGCCTCTTCTTGCCGATCGCCTTGATGCAGGTGTAGGCGTGGGCCAGCTCGATCCCGCCGAGAAGGTTGAGGATCCGCATCACCTGCTCCTGGTAGACCATTACGCCGTGGGTCTCGGCCAGAACCTCCTCCATCACCGGGTGCTTGTACTCGGCCTTCTTGCGCCCGTGCTTGACGTGGATGTAGTCGTCGACCATGCCGCCTTCCAGGGGGCCGGGGCGATAGAGCGCGTTGGTGGCGATGATGTCGCGGAAGTGGTCGGGCTTCATCCGCGCCAACAGATCGCGGATTCCTCCGCTTTCGAGCTGGAAGATGCCTTTGGTCTCCCCGCGGCAAAGCAGATCGAACGTTTCGGGATCATCGAGCGGGAAGTGGTACGGATCGACCTTCTCGCCGGTGGTCTGGTGGATCAGGTCGACGACCTTGGAGAGGATCGTGAGGTTCCTCAGCCCGAGGAAGTCCATCTTCAAGAGCCCGGCCCTTTCCACGTCGGCCATGGCCCATTGGGTGATGATTTCCTCTTTACCCTGCACGCGTCCCAGGGGGAGGTAGTCGGTAAGCGGGCGGTCGGCGATGACCACGGCCGCCGCGTGCGTGCCGACGTTTCGGGCCAGCCCCTCCACCTGCATGGCGAAATCCAAAAGCTCGCGGACCTCGCGGTCCGTATCGTACGCCTTGTGCAAGTCTTCGCTTTTTTCGAGGGCCTTTTCGAGCGTGATTCCCAGTTGGTCGGGCACCTTCGACACGATCTCGTTGACCCGGGGGATTGAGAAGGTCAGCACCCGGCCCACGTCGCGGATGGCGGCCCGGGCGGCCATCGTGCCGAAGGTGCCGATCTGCGCCACGTTCTCCGTGCCGTACTTATCCTTCACGTACTGGATGACCTCGCCGCGGCGGTGCTGGCAGAAGTCGATGTCGATATCCGGCGCCTCGCGGCGGTTGAGGTCGAGGAACCGCTCGAAGAGGAGGCCGTACTCGAGCGGACAAACGTGGCTGAGGTAGAGGGCGTAGGCCACCAGCGAGCCCACGCCGGAGCCGCGGGCGGTCGCCTCGATCCCCTCCTCGCGGGCGAACCGGACAAAATCCCAGACGATTAGGAAGTAGTTGGGAAACCCCAGCGTGTCGATCACCTCCAACTCGCGGTCGAGCCGGTCGAGCACCTCCTGGGAGAGTTGGCCGTCGGCGAAGCGCTTGGGGTTGTCGCGGTAACGTTCCTCGATCCCTTTGAGGCACAGCTCGCGGAGATAGGCTTCCGACGTCATCTCTCCCGGCGGTGAGAACACGGGGAAGTGGCGCCGGCCCAGCTCCAACTCGATGTCGACCCGATCGGCGATCTCCTGCGTGCGCCGGACCGCCTCTTCCTGGCCGGGAAACGCCGCGTACATCTCCTCCGGGCTGCGCAGGTAGAACTCGTTGGTTTCCATGCGCATGCGGTTCGTGTCGGTGCGGAACCGGCCCGTGTTGATGCAGAGGAGGATGTCTTGGGCGTCGGCGTCCTCGCGATGGACGTAATGGACGTCGCTGGTGGCCACCAGGGGAAGGCCCATTCGTCGGGCGACCTCGACGGCCCCTTCCAGGATCGTCGCCTGGAACTCCAGCCCGTTGTTTTGGATCTCCACGTAATAGCGGTCCCCCTCACCAAAGACCTCCTGGAACCAGGCGGTCACCTGGCAGGCCCTTTCCAGGTCGGCCTCGGACCCACCCGCCAGCGCCCGGCTCAACTGGCTCGAAGCGCAACCGCTCAGGCAGATGAGCCCCTCGTTGTGTTCGGCCAAAAGCTGCTTGTCGATGCGGGGCCGGAAGTAGAACCCTTCGAGAAAGGCGGCCGAGGCGAGCTTGAGCAGGTTCTGGAAGCCGACGCGGTTTTGGGCCAAGAGCGTCAGATGATCGCTGGCCTCCTTCATGCTGCCGGCTTCTTTTTGGAAGCGGCTCCCCGGCGCAACGTAGGCCTCGTAGCCGAGGATCGGCTTGATCCCGAACTCCTGCGCCTTCCGATAGAACTCGAGCGCCCCGTACAGGTTGCCGTGGTCGGTCAGTGCCAGGGCGTTCATCCTCAGCGCCTTGGCCTGCTCGATCAATCGGTCGATCCGGCCGGCCCCGTCGAGCAAGCTGTACTGGCTATGACAGTGCAAATGAACAAATGGCAGCGTGCTCATTCTTCTCCCCCGTGAGAAGCATTGGCGTTCCGTCGACGACGCGAGACGGGCAAGTGGCAGGTGATTGTACCACTGCGGAGAAAGAATTCTAAGGGCCCGGCCCGAAAAACCACTTCCGTGTTTGTGACGAATCACCTGTAGGGAAGTCATTCTCTCGACTATTGTTGGCCCACTGGCTCTGCCGAGCCTGAAGAAAACCGCGATCAGTAACTCAGCCGCCGTCTTCCTGCCCGGGCTGGGCGGGCCGGCCCGAGGTGAGCCAGTAGATGGGCAGCCCGAGGAGCAGGATGACGCACGACGTGACCGCGATCCACGGCTTGTAGACGACGGCGCTATAGATCAAGAACGCGCAGACCGCACAGAAGATGATCGTCGGGACCGGGAAACCCGTCACCCGATAGGGACGAGCGACGTGCGGCTCCTTAATGCGCAGCACGACGACCGCCAACGTGGTTGCCAGGTAGAACGAGTAGACGGCCGCGGCCGTATAGAGGATCGAGTTCACGAAGGAGCCCAAGAGCACAATCAGCCCCACGGCAATGGCCCCCTGCACCGCAAGCGCCCGAACGGGCGTGCCCGTGCGCGGGTGCCACTGGCCCAAGGGCCGGAAGGCCCGATGCTCGGCGCCCACGGCGTAGGAAATGCGCGCTCCGGTGAAAATCAGTCCGTTCACGGCTCCCAGGGCCGAGATGCACACCAGCGCGCTGATCAGCGCACCGCCAAGCTTGGGGAAGATGGTCGAAACCGCGTCGGTGGCGACCGCCCCGGACGTGGCCAGCCCGGCATAGCCCAGCGTGTAGAGAAACGCCCCGTTCACCAGCAGGTAGAGGGTGGTGACCGCGACGGTGCCGAGCACCAGCGCTCGGACGATATTGCGTTCGGGCCGTTTCACCTCGGCGGCCACGTACACCATTTCATTCCAGCCCCCGAAGGTGAACAGCACGAAGATCAAGGCCAGGCTAAGGGGCAGAGGATCGACCGTCTGAGCGCTTGGGGCGGCCTGCGGGGCGATCAACGCCACGCCGACGATCGCCAGCAGCCCCAGCGCTTTGACCGTCGTAAGGAGATTCTGCGTCCACTTCCCCTGCCGCACGCCCAAGACGTTGATCGCGGTGAAAACGACCACGGCCGCGCCGGCGTAAACCAGTTGACTGCACGGAACGGCGCCCTCGGCAAAAGATCCCACGAAAGGCAGCTTGTCGTACGGAACCACGAGGCCCGGGAAGGGATCGTAGATCGCTCGGGCGTACATGGCGAAGGCGAAGGCCATCACGGCGATGTCGCCCGGCCGGACCACGGCAAGCTGGACCCAACCGAACAGAAAGCCGGCCCAGCGCCCGTAGGCGCGGCTCAGGTAGACGTAGTCGCCTCCCTCCTGCGGATATGCCGTGGCAAGCTCAGCGTAGCCCAACGCGCCGCAGAGCGACAGAAATCCCCCGACCGCCCAGATCGCCAGCACGCCCCACCAGCAGGATGCCCCTTTGGCGATGTCCGGGGCCATTTGATAGATCCCGGCGCCGATGATGATGCCCACGATCAGGCACGTGGAGTCGAACAGCGAGAGCGCTTTGGCGGGGGCTTGTTGCACGGGACACCTCGGGCGGATCGTTCGCGGATCGTCAGCTTGCCGCCCGGGGCCCCGAGCAGCCCGTTGAAAAAGGGTGCCACTGCTGGCTTGCCCAGCAGTGCCGTGCAAATTCTCCGGAGAATCACTGCTGGACAAGCCAGCAGTGGCACACAAATCGACGAATGCCTGCTTTTTCAACGGGCTGCCAGGGGCCGGACGAAGCCAGATTGACTCACATCATAACGTCCCGCCAGAGGGAAAGCGATCCGTGACGAACCGGTTTTCCCCTGCAGGCGGAAGGTCAAGTTCGTGAGGGCTTCGTCGCTTGGAATCACTCGTCGCTGGGACGTTGAGACCGCCCGCGCCGTGGCACACGCTCGTCCGGATTACGGCCGGGACCGGGGCCGCGCGGCGGTCCGCCACGCCCGCGGAACTGCTCGGCCATCTTCTTGGCTTCCTCCTTGTCGATGGCCCCGTCGCCGTTGGTGTCGCTTTCGTCGAACATCTCCTGTTGCATCCACTCGGGCAATTCTTCCTTGGTGAGCTTGCCGTCGCCGTCGCGGTCACGGCGCATCAGCCGCTCGAGAATGTCCCCGCCGCCCCGCCCACCGGGACCGCCGCGGGCCCTTTCGGCCATTGTTTCCGCTTCCTCCTTGTCGATGGCCCCGTCCTGGTTGGCGTCGGCGTGCTGGAACATGCGGTGCATGGGCTCGGGCAACTCTTCCTTGGTGACCTTGCCGTCCTCGTTCTCGTCGAAGCTCATGATGTGCCCGACCATGTCCCCTCTGCCAGGCCCCCCGGGACCAAAGCCACCGGGACCGCCGGGACCGCCGGGGCCGAACTGCGGACGCAATTCCTCGCGCGCCAGTTTGCCGTCTTCATTCTTGTCCAGCTTTTTCAAGGCCGCGACGGCGTTCTCGATCTCCTTGGCCGAGATCTCGCCGTCTTCGTCGGCATCCAACGCGACCATCAACGGGAACCGCGGGGGCACGAAGCCGGGCCCTCGATCCTCCGGTCCACGGCCGTCCGGTCCACGGCCGTCCGGTCCACGGCCGTCTTGTCCGCGGGGAGGTCCCGGCCGCTGTCCCCGTGGTCGCTCCCGTCCGCCCGGAGGCTGGGCCGTGACCACGTCCGTCCCCAACGCCAGGGCAAGCACACCAGCCAAAGCAATCGTGCAAATCTTCATCGTGTTCCTCCAATCAGGTCAATAGAGGGCCTACTCAAAAATCCAGCTCGTTCTCCTCGCCCAACAGTTCCGAAATACGCTTCCCGACAAGCTCCTTGCGGGCTTCGTTGCGGCGGTCGATCGCCTCGCGCAGTCGTTTGAGCTCCTCTTCCAGCCGCTTGAGCTCGAGCAGACGGCGCTGTTG
>JBDRTC010000343.1:0-11490 GCA_043824335.1 Planctomycetota bacterium
CACTGGCGAGACGCCAGTGCCACCCAACAGACAAGTTCAAGAGTCATGAGGTGCTAGGTGTCTTTAACTTCGAAATCGGCGTCGATGGCGTCGTCATCGTCGCCACCGCCGGACGCTTCGCCGCCGGACTCGGGACCGGGCGAGCCTTCGGCGGCTGCTCCCGCCGGTCCGCCCGCCTGAGCACCCGCGCCCTCGTAGAGCGTCTTGCTCAGCGCGTGCGACGCCTGCTCCAGCTCGCTGAGGGCGGACTTGATTGACTCCGCGTCATCGCCCTTGGCGGCCTCGCGGGTCTTCTCGACCGCCTTGTTGATCGCGCCTTTGTCGGCGTCGCCGAGCTTGGCGTCGTGTTCCTTGATGAGCTTCTCCAGTTGCCAGCACATGGAGTCGGCCTGGTTGCGCAACTCCGCGAGTTCCCGCCTCTTTTTGTCCTCTCCGGCGTGCTGATCGGCCTCTTTTCGCATGTTTTCAATATCCGCTTCGGACAGTCCGCCCGACTCCTCGATGCGAACCTTCTGCTCTTTGCCGGTGCCGAGGTCCTTGGCCGAGACGTTGAGGATTCCGTTGGCGTCGATGTCGAATGCGACCTCGATTTGCGGCACGCCGCGGGCCGCCGGCGGAATGCCTTCCAAGTTGAACTGGCCGAGCAGGCGGTTGCTTGCCGCCATTTCTCGCTCCCCCTGAAAGACTCTGACCGTTACGGCCGACTGGTTGTCGTCCGCCGTGCTAAAGACCTGCTTTTTTTCGGTCGGAATCGTGGTGTTCCTCTCGACCAGCCGGGTCATGATTCCGCCGAGGGTTTCGATGCCGAGGGAGAGCGGCGTCACGTCCAGGAGGAGCACGTCCTGCACCTCACCAGCCAGCACGCCTCCCTGGATCGCCGCTCCGATGGCGACAACCTCGTCGGGGTTAACACCCTTATGGGGCTCCTTGCCGAACATCGATCTGACGAGCTCCTGCACCTTGGGCATTCGCGTGGAGCCGCCGACGAGCACGACTTCGTCGATCTCGCGGGGACTCATGTTGGCGTCTTTGAGCGCCTTCTCGACCGGCTCGCGACATCGCTCGACAAGGTGATCGATCAACTGCTCGAACTTCGCCCGAGTGACGTTCATTTGCAGGTGCTTCGGACCTGCGGCATCGGCCGTGATGAACGGCAGGTTGATGTCGGTCGACTGGGCGGAGCTGAGCTCCTTCTTGGCCTTTTCGCAGGCTTCCTGCAACCGTTGCAGGGCCATCGTGTCCTTCCTCAGATCGATCCCTTGCTCTTTCTTGAATTCGTCGGCCACGTAGTTGATCACTTCTTGGTCGACGTCGTCGCCGCCCAGATGCGTGTCGCCGTTGGTGCTGATCACCCGGAAGACGCCGTCGGCGACCTCCAGGATCGAAATGTCGAAGGTGCCGCCTCCGTAGTCGAAGACGGCGATTTTTTCAGTCGTTTTCCTGTCCAAACCATAGGCCAGCGACGCAGCCGTCGGTTCGTTGATGATGCGCGCCACCTCAAGCCCCGCGATCTGCCCGGCGTCCTGGGTCGCCTGACGCTGGGAGTCGTTGTAATAGGCCGGCACGGTAATCAAGGCCTTGTTGACCTTGTGGCCCAGGTAGGCTTCGGCGGACTCCTTGAGCTTCCGCAGAGTCTTGGCCGAAATCTCAGGCGGAGTGTGGTCCTTGCCGTCTACCCGCACTTTGACGTATTCCTCCGGTCCGCCCACGATCTCGTAGGGGACCATTTTCTCCTCGGAGCTGACTTCGTGGTGACGCCGTCCCATGAAGCGTTTGACGGAGTAGATGGTTCGGGCCGGATTCGTGACGGCCTGACGCCGGGCCGGCTCGCCGACGAGCGTTTCATCCTTGTCGGTAAAGGCGACCACACTGGGAGTCAGTCTGTTTCCCTCCGGATTGGGGATTACCTTTGCCTCTTTGCCCTCCATCACGGCAACGACCGAATTGGTGGTCCCCAAGTCGATGCCGATGATCTTTTCTCCCTCAGCCATCAACTGCTCCTTTGTCAAAACCAAAACCGGCGAAGTCGACTATCCCGCACGGCCGGCCCAAACGGGGATTTCCGGCGGAGGCGGTCGATCTACGAATCCTAGCGTCCGTCAGCGGGTGTCAATATGGGAGAGACATACCCCACTCTGGCACTCTCCATTCCGAATACGCTTGAGAAGCAAAGAACGTGCCGCACTTGGACATAGTTGGCGTGGTCGTCGCAAGACTATTTATTACAACATGTTGCGACGTAGCATGCCCCTGTTCTCAATTGAAAACTGTCGACTCTCCAACGTCCGGCTGCCATTTTGACACGGCCAAATCCCTGGAAAGAACCACCCAAACGACGGGGTTGGTTGGCATGTTTCGTGGCCCGCTGGCCCGGCAATTCCCCAGGGTCCAGAAACCGCGTGCTTTTCCTGTGTCAAGTGCTAGGATTGGTTGACAGTCTGATCGGCTGCCAGTACAAGAGCGTCGTGTGACCGGCCGCCTGACGATCCCCCCATAAGAGTGTGTGCGGTCTCCGAGTTGCGAGGTCTTCTCCCATGGCCAAGAAAGCGAGAAGGGCAGATAAGGCCACGACCAAAGCAAGGAAGTCCCCCTCCGGTCGCGGAACGAGCTTGGCTGCCCTCGAATCCATAATGAGTGGGTTGGATCGTGAACTGGTCAAAACACTCAACGAAAAAGCCCGGTTAGGGCTGAAGATCGGCAAGCTGAAAAAGACGAGTGGAGAGCCCGCGTACACTTTTCAGCACGAGGAAGAAACGCTCGCCCGGGTGGTGAATCTCAGCCGGGGGCCTTTGTCGGAGCGCTGTGTTCGGGCGGTATTTCGTGAGCTTTTGAGCGGGTGCCGATCGCTGTTGAAGGACCTGAGAGTCGCCTTCCTCGGTCCGATGTACAGCTACAGCCACCTGGCAGCCATCCATCGGTTTGGTCAGTCCGTCCAGTTTGCTCCGGTCGGGAGCATCGCGGCGGTGTTCGAGGAGGTTAATCGAGGCCACTCCGATTTCGGGATCGTGCCGATCGAGAATTCCACCGACGGCCGAATCGCCGATACGCTGGACATGTTCACCCGGCTGCCCGTTCGTATCTGTGGCGAGGTGGAGTTAGAGATCCATCATACTTTGCTGGGGAGGTGCGCCCGAACGGAGATCAAGGAGGTTTACAGTCGCCCCCAAGCGCTGTCGCAGTGCCGCAATTGGCTTGCCAAGCACTTGCCCTCCGCCCGAACAATCGAAGTGACCAGCACCTCAACGGCGGCCCAACTGGCCAGCGAGAAGCCCGGGGCCGCGGCCATTGCCAGCTTGCAGGCCGGCGTACACTACGGGCTGGACGTGCTGGCCGAACGGATTGAAGACAATGCCACGAACACCACGCGGTTCACGGTCATCGGCGATCGATCCGCCGAGCGGACCGGCCACGACCGCACGGCCATGATGTTCCAGACCGAGCACCGCCCCGGGGCCCTGGCCGAGACCCTGACGATTTTCAAGCGGAACCGGCTGAACCTGACGTGGATCGAATCCTTCCCGATCCCTGGTTCCGAGCGGGCGTACCTGTTCTTCGTGGAAATGGAGGGTCACGAGACCGACGCCCGAGTCCGACGCGCGACCGCAGCCCTCGAGCGAAAGACGTTGCGCCTGGAAATCCTGGGGTCTTGTCCGGTGACGGCCCCGGGAGAATAGGGGTAGTCGAGACGCCAAACGGACGGTTTCGAAGTAACTTCCGTGTTCCGACGCACGCAGTCGTCGCTGATGGGCCACCCCATCTCATTTCAGGGTGCTCACACAACCCCCCGCAGTGGCAGATCGCTTGATCTTTGCCGCGTCTAATGGGGAACCGCTCCGTCAAGGCGTCGTCGCCGGGAAAGGGAGGTCCTGGATTTTCCGTTTGAGCGGCTGTATCATCTGGTTGTGTGGTCGTGCGGTGAAGAAGGCACGCCGCCAGGTTTGGACTGCTACGATCGGAAGAAAACAATGCGTATCACCTCCTGGATGGTCCGAAAGCCAGCCGAAGCAATGGTGCTCGACGAGCGGGACGAGACTGCCGAGGTGGGCGAAGTCCTCGTCGAGGTCAAGGGTTGTGGGGTCTGCCACACCGACTTGGGCTTCTTCCACGGCGAGGTCCCCACACGCCATGCGCTGCCCTTAACGCTTGGTCACGAGGTCAGCGGCCGGGTGGTGGAGGCCGGCTCCGGGGCCGACGCGTGGATCGGCAAAGAGGTCATTGTCCCCGCGGTGATCCCCTGCGAAGAGTGCGCCGCGTGCCGGGCCGGTCGGGGCGAAATCTGCCCGAGCCAAATCTTCCCCGGAAACGACGTGCACGGCGGCTTCGCCACCCATCTGCGCGTGCCGGCCCGGGGACTGTGTCCGGTGCCCGACCTTGCGGATAAGGCAAACAATCCGGACGGCCTCGAACTGGCCGACCTGTCGGTGATCGCCGACGCCGTTTCCACTCCGTACCAGGCGATCTTGAAGAGTGGACTTGAGAAGGGGGATCTCGCGGTCTTTGTCGGCGTGGGCGGCGTCGGCGGCTTCGGCGCTCAGATCGCCGCGGCCTTCGGGGCGGCGGTCGTCGCCCTCGACGTGAGCCAGGAGCGCTTGGACCTGGCCGCCTCACACGGAGCATCCCTGACCTTGAGGCCCGACGAATTGGATTTCCGCGAACTGCGCCGCACGCTGCGCGGCTTTGCCGCTGAGCGGGACATCCCCAGTTGGCGTCACCGGATCTTCGAGACTTCGGGGACCCCCGCGGGGCAGGCCACGGCCTTCGGGCTGCTCGGGCACGGCGGCTACCTTTCGGTGGTCGGATACACTCCGGCCAAGGTGGAATTGCGATTGTCGAACCTGATGGCCCTCGACGCAACCGCCCAAGGGAACTGGGGCTGCCTGCCGGAGCACTACCCGGCGGCGTTGGACTTGGTGCTCTCGGGCAAGGTCGCGATTGCCCCGTTCGTGGAACGCCGCCCCTTGGCGTCGATCAACGAAACATTCGCCGACGTACATGCAGGGCGGATCTCGAAGCGAGTCATTCTCATTCCGGAGTCTTGAGGCAATGGAGTTCAAGAACCACGACCTGACGGAATGCACAGAGCAGCCCGGCGTCCTCTACGAGGAGGCTCCTCTGGAGGCCCCCGAGGGACATGCAGTCGAAGGGTTGCACACGGTGCGGATCACGCTCGACAACCCCCGCCAACTCAACTCCTATACGACCGAGATGGTTAAGGGGGTGATCCTTGGCATGGGTCGGGCTTCCAACGATCGGGCTTGCGTCGCCGTGGTCTTCACCGGGACGGGCGACCGCGCCTTCTGCACGGGTGGTAACACGGCCGAATACGCCGAGTACTACGCCGGGCGGCCCGAGGAGTACCGCCAATACATGCGCCTGTTCAACGACATGGTCAGCGCGATCCTGCGATGCGATCGGCCGGTTATTTGCCGCGTCAACGGGATGCGCATCGCCGGCGGACAGGAGATCGGGATGGCCTGCGATTTCTCGGTCGCCCAAGACCTGGCCGTTTTGGGCCAGGCCGGGCCGCGGCACGGTTCGGCCCCCGACGGTGGCAGCACCGACTTTTTGCCCCTGTTTGTCGGCGTCGAGGCGGCCATGGAGAGTTGCACCCTCTGCGAGCCGTGGAGCGCCTACCAGGCCCTCCGGTTCGGCTTGCTCACCAGGGTCGTTCCCGCCCTGAAAGTCGACGGAGAGTTCGTCCCCAACCCCCTGGTGATCACCGACCGCTGGATCGACGAGCGGGGCCAGATCGTCTACGGGCAGTTTAGGCAGGGCGACGAGCGGGCCGCCGGCAAAGAACTCCTCTCCAGGGGCGAGGTCGACCTGAGCCTGCTCGACCGGGAGGTGAGCAAGCTGGTCTATTCACTGGCGATGACCATGCCGGGATGTCTGACCAAGACCATCGAGAGCGTGCGCAAACACAAGCTTGAACACTGGGACCGCAACAAGGAGAGCAACCGCGCCTGGCTGGCCCTGAACATGATGACTGAAGGCCGGGTGGGCTTCCGCGCCTTCCACGAGGGAACCAAGGCCTGCCGCGAGGCCGACTTCCTCCTCTTGCGCAGGCGGCTGGCCGAAGGGCAGGTCTGGGGCAGCGAGCTGGTCGAGGAGGTCCTTGCCCGCGCCCACGCAAGAGAAGAGTAATGAGTCTCCGTAGGGCGCGTGAAACGCACGGAGCCATGCCCCATTGAGAGCATACGAATAAGGATACACAGACCCCTGCCAGCTTGCCTGGCAGGTGAAGCAGTTTGGCCGGCTAGCAGAAAGGCGATTATCGTAGAACCAAGACCCCTGCCAGCTTGTCTGGCAGGTGAAGCAGTTTGGCTGGCTAGCAGAAAAGCGATCATCGTAGAACCAAGACCCCTGCCAGCTCGCCTGGCAGGTGAAGCAGGCTGGGGAGCAAGCGTGTCACCGAAGCCGATATACGAAGCCGATCAGCTTCGCGCCGCCTACCATTTGCGATTTGGCTGGACGGGGTGGCCTTCCACAGATGCGTTTCCTGAAGAGATTTGCCGGGCGCTGCTCCCAAAGGTCGCCACACAATGGGAGAAGGACGGCTTACGTCTTCTGGAGTCATCCTTGTCACACAGCATGATTCAGCTCACCTTCAGCGTGAGACCGCAGATGTCGCCGGTTGTTCTGGCGGCACGCGTCAAAGGACGGCTCCAGTATTGCCTCAGAGAGTCTGGCCACACATTCCAGTTCAGCCGAAAACTTGCAGTCCGGTCGATCGGTGACAACCGGACCGCTGAGGTCCAGGCATACATTATGCGTCAAGCCCAAAAAGAGCCCTTAGGGGACGAACGCTTCCGGCACTTCTTGAAAGAGTTCACCGCCGTCGATCCGGCGATCAATCTCTCCACGGCGACCGAGAGCCGCAGCGGCAGGTATTGGTATAACCTCCACTTGGTGCTGGTCGTCCGACACCGTTGCCGGATCGTCGATGCGGCTCGACTGGCCAAGATTCGCGATCAGTCCTTCCGGATCAGCCGGAAAAAAGGCCATGCGGTGTCGAGTTTGTCGGTGATGCCGGATCACCTGCACATCGCTTTGCGCGGAAACATCTCGCATTCACCGGAGGAGATCGCCTTGACTTTCTTGAACAACCTGGCCTTCGTATTGGGGCAAGACGCGGTGTGGGAGTTCGGTTACTATGCGGGTACTTTTGGTGAGTACGATATGGGCGCGGTGAGGAAGTTCGCTTGAGTGGTCGGCCCCTGAGCCTGGCAAACTGCTTCACCTGCCAGACAAGCTGGCAGAGGTTGCCTCGATTCTGGCGGTCTTTACTAGCCTATTGAAACTGCTTCACCTGCCAGACAAGCTGGCAGGGGTTGCCTTGATTTTGGCGGCCTTTGTTAGCCTGTTGAAACTGGGGCACCCGCCGGACAAGCTGGCGGGGGTTGCCGACAACCCGGTTTTCCCGACATCCTGCCCAAGATCCTGTATGATGAGGACTAAACTTCCACACCAGAGCAGGAAGATATGAGTTCGGAATCCCTCCAAGAACTGCTCGGCCGGGCGGAAACCCTATACCGGGACTACCGCCTCCAGTCGGTGCGCGACTGGAAGGAGCGGACGGGGGGGCTGGTGATCGGTTACCTGCCAGTCTACGTCCCGCGGGAGATGCTCGACGCCCAGGGCGTGCTCCCGGTCGGCCTGATGGGGGCCAGCGACGACCTGGAGGTCATCCGCGGCGACGCCTACTACCAGTCGTACATCTGCCACATCCCGCGGAGCACGCTCGAGCTCGGGCTCAACGGAAGCCTCGACTGCCTCGACGGCGTGATCTTCCCGGCGATCTGCGACGTGATCCGCAACCTGTCGGGCATGTGGAAGCTCCTCTTTCCGGAGAAGTTGGTCCGCTACCTGGACCTTCCCCAGAATTTCGAGCGCGAGATCGGCGGGGCGTTCCTCCGGCGAGAACTCGAGGAACTCTCCGCCGACCTCACGGCACGCGGCGCCAAACCGCTCGACCCGGAACGCTTGCGCCGCTCGATCGCCGTGTACAACGAGAATCGACGGTTGGTTCGTGAGCTTTGTGAGCTGCGTCGCAGCGAGCCGTGGAAGGTCCCGACCTCGGAGCTTTACCTTGTCCTGCGCGCCGGCCTGGTTCTTCCGGTCGAGGAGCACACGCGAATGCTCGAAGCGTACCGGCGCGAGGTCGCCGCCGACGCTGACCGGAAGCCGATGGACCAGGCCCGGGTGCTGGTGACCGGCTGCTTTTGCGAGCAGCCCCCACTGGCGTTGATCAAGACGCTGGAGCGCGCGGGCTGCTACATCGTCGACGACGACCTGGTGCAGATTCACCGCTGGATTCGCGGCGACATCGCGGTCGATGGTGACCCGCTCGAGAGCTGCGTCGTCGCCTTTCTCGAAGACTCGATCGCCAGCCCCACCCGGTACATCGGCCCGGACCAGAAGGGGCAAGACCTGGTCCGTCGCGTCGAGCAGAGCGGCGCTGCGGGGGTGCTTTTTTGCGGGGCCAGTTTCTGCGATCCCGCGCTCTTGGACGAGCCGATGACGGTGGCGGCCGTCGAGAAGGCCGGCATCCCCTGGACCGCGTTCAAGTACAGCGAAAACACCGGCCAGTTCCAGGTCATCCGAGAGCAGGCCGGGACCTTCGCCGATTCGATCAGGCTCTGGAGCGTGCAATGAGTGTGACGAAACCCGGGCAAGCCGCGACGCCGGCACAGAAGGATTCGAGCCAGTTGCGCCAGAAGCAGATGCTCGCCGAGTACTTCACCCGGCTGGCCAAGGCGCGCGAAACGGGCGCCAAGTGCGTCTACACCTTTGTGCCCGGGAACCTCACCGAGCTATTGCTCGCGTTCGACGTCCTTCCGGTCCTCCCCGAGATCAACGCCTTGCAGTCGGGCATGCGGGGAAAGTCCAGGGATTACATCGCCCTGGCCGAGAAGCTGGGCCACTCCGAAGACGTTTGCACGTACGTCAAGTGCGACGTGGGCATGATGAAGTCGGGCAACATCGGCCCGACCGGGCAGCCCCTTCCGCCGCCCGACCTCCTGTTGCTCTCCTACACGGGCTGCTTCACCTTCATGAAGTGGTTCGAGATCTTGCGGGAGCTGTACGATTGCCCGGTGGTGATGCTCCACGTCCCCTATCAGGGCGACGGGCGAATCACCGACTCGATGCGCCAATACGTGGTCGATCAGCTCCGCGAAAAGGTGATTCCCGCCCTGGAGGAGATCACGGGCAAGGCTTTTGACGAGAAACGGCTGCGGGAGCTGTTGGCCCGGTCCGCCCAGGCCGAGGACGACTTTGTCCGTGTGATCGAGTCGGCCAAGAACGTGCCTTCGCCCATCGACGCCTATTTCGGAGGCGTCTACTACGTCGGCCCCATCTTCAGCGCGTTCCGCGGGACTCAGGACGCGGTCGAATACTACCGCGAGTTGCGGTCGGAAATCGAGAGTCGTCTCGCCCAGGGCAAGGGCCCGGTCACGCCGGACGGGGAGATCGAAAAAGAGCGATTCCGGGTGGTCGTCGAGGGGCCGCCCAACTGGACCAGCTTCCGGGAGTTTTGGAAGATGTTCTCCGACGAGGGGGCCGTCGTGGTCGCCTGCAGCTACACGAAAGTGGGCGGCGTCTACGACAACGGCTTCCGGCACGATCCCTCCCGGGCACTGGAAAGCCTCGCGGAGTACTGCCTTGGCTGCTACACCAACCTGAACCTGCCTTCTCGCGTGGAGATGCTCTCCCGCGCGGTCGAGGAATACCGGGCCGACGGCTTTTTGGTCAACTCCATCAAGAGCTGCAACTCCTTCAGCGCCGGGCAACTCTTGATTCTCCGCGAGATAGAGAAGCGGACCGGCAGGCCGGGAGGGTTCATCGAGAGCGACCTGGTCGATCCCCGTTACTTCTCGGCCGCCAATGTGAAGAACCGGCTCGAGTCCTACTTCCAGATGATCGAGCAGAAGAGATCGGGAGGTTCGGCCTCGTGAACTACCATGCGGGAATTGACCTCGGCTCCACGACCACCAAGGCCGTGCTGCTGGACGAGGAAGGGAAGCTCGTCGGTCGGGGGATTGTCAACAGCCGATCCAGCTATGCCGTTGCTTGCCAGGTCGCCCTCACCGAGGCCCGGATCAACACCAGGTTCTCGCTCGTGGCTTCCGAACTGGATCGGGCCGGCATCGACCGAAAGCGCACGCAGACCCTGCTCGCCGAACTCCAGCGGCGGTTTCGCCAGCAACAGTACGTGACGCAACTGCGTAACTTAGGCAGCGTCCTCCACGGTCTGCTCGCCGAACAGGCGCTTGGCGCCGAGGTTCGCACTTGCGTGGAGCGGATCCTGGAGGGTGCGGAAAGAGACGCCTCGGATCTCTTCGCCGAAGGGGCCGCGCGCAAGAGCGATTTCTTCCGCGACTTGGCCGGCAGCCGCTACTTCCATCTGGCCCAGCAGGAAGCCACCAACGGCGGCCCGAACTTCGACCTTTTGGTCGGGCTCTACGACAAAGCCATTCTCACGGTCGAGAACACGCCGCCCGACGCCGGAAGCTTCCGGCGATACGGCTCGGCCACGCTCAGCGCCATGGACGACCCACCCCCAAACCTCGAGGAGGCGGTCGAGCGGGCCGCCCAAGTGGAGCTTCACCAGATTTCGAGCGTCGGCACCGGCTACGGCCGCCAGCGGTTGCCGTTTCCGAAAGAGCAAATCCGCTCCGAAATCCTCTGCCACGGCCTCGGCGCCCATGCGATCTTTCCCCGCACTGCCACGGTGCTCGACATCGGCGGACAGGACACCAAGGCGATCCAGGTCGATGAGCAAGGCATCGTGACCTCCTTCCAGATGAACGACCGCTGCGCGGCCGGCTGCGGAAGATATCTGGGCTACATCGCCGACGAGTTGAACCTCGGCCTGCACGAGCTCGGACCGCTGGCCGCGGAATCGAGTTGCCCGGTCCACATCAACTCCACCTGCACCGTCTTCGCCGGCGCCGAAATCCGCGACCGGCTCTCGCTGGGGCAGAAGCGGGAGGATATCCTCGCCGGCCTGCACCGGGCGATCATCCTCAGGGCCATGTCGCTATTGGCCCGGTCCGGAGGGGTGAGAAACGAGTTCACCTTTACGGGCGGCGTCGCCAAGAACCCGGCCGCGGTGGATGCCCTGTGCCTGGTGGTCGCCGAGAACTACGGCTCGGTGAAAGTGAACCTCTCGTCGGACTCGATCTACATGGGAGCCCTGGGCGCCGCCCTGTTCGCACTGCGAGGGCAACAGGCCGGCTCCACCCCGACACCCGCCCTGGATTTCCCAGATTTGGACGGTTAGACTATTAGACTGTTAGGGTATTTCGTTGGTGCGGCAGTTGTACTGCCGCACCTTGGACCGGGGCAACAGTGCAACCAGTAGTTCCAAATTTCGGTTTCCAAGACCCCAGCCAGCTTGTCTGGCTGGTGAGTCAGGTTGCTCAGCTAACCGGCGGTCCCGAGAAACCGCATCTTCCCCTTCCCCAGCCCGCCGCCGAGGCGGCGGGC
>JBDRTC010000344.1:0-3473 GCA_043824335.1 Planctomycetota bacterium
CCCCCCCCCGAGACTCGGTCGATCCGGTATTTCGGATTTTGGTGCTTGACACGGTCGTAGCGGACAACTAATTTCCGGGGTGTGCTGGCTCTCGTTGCAGGCACGGCGGTTTGGTCGAGCCGTGCGAAAACCGCTAATTTCGACCGTGATGAGTTCGTCCCCGGAGGTTTTGCAATGCGACTCATACACCTACCGTTTGTTTGCGTAATCGGCTGGCTGATGTTTCTTGTGCCACAAAGCGCCTTTTCAGCTCTAATCGTGGAAAACACTGTAGGAGGTTACATTTTTAATGGCTTTCCGGGCCAATCTGTGACAGCGCCCTCCGCGGGTCCGTGGAATAACATCGTGTTTAATTGGATGTACGCTTACTGGGACGAGCCCAGGGCTGCTGGCACGCTCTTCATTTTTGACCAAGAGTATCTCGGTCCTACATCGTTCCTAAGTTCATCCGCCCCAGGGTTCATCGCTCAATCGCAAGGCGTAACTGACAACCGGTACGTCTTCGACCCGAACGTGACGCTCAACGGCAACACCCAATACTTTCTCTACAGCGATACTAGCCAGGGCCTGCGAGGTGGATACGACGATCCTTACGCCGGCGGAATCGGGTACGTTGACTCGGGGGGGTTCTGGTGGACGGGATTCAATAGGCGCCCCGACGACTACGCATTTCAATTGGAGGGTACTGTCATCCCCGAGCCCTCCTCCCTCCTCATCTGGTCCCTCATCGGTCTAAGCTCTGCGGGTATTGGCTGGAGGCGACGACGCAAGGCATAGACTTCTAGCGGCGGGTGGCATGGCGTCGCTTGCGTCGCCATGTTTGTCGCCGCATGCCCACGCAAGCGAGGGCATGCCACCCGGCGCGGGCCGCCCCTTACTCCGCTTCCGTCGCGCGGCCGCCCAGGGCCTTGTCCACCAACGGATAGGCGACTTCGCCGTGCCATTCGTGACCGGCCGGCCAGATGTCTTGTAGGGCCGCCTCTTCGGCGCCGAACACCTTGTAGCCCGCGAGAATCCGGGCGTAGCCCTCCTTGGTGTGGCGTACGGGGAAACAGGTGTCGAATTCGGCGCTTTCAAAAAGCACCGGCCGCGGGGCGATCAGCAGGTGGACCTCGCAGACGTCCATCAGCTCGACGAACCCGGGCAGCTCCCAACAGGCGCAGTTGGGTACGGAGAAGACGCCGTCGGTCGTACACATCCATCCGCTCACCACGGCCACCTTCAGCCGCGGGTCGCAGGCGGCGATCCACATCGTCCATTCGCCGCCCATCGAAAGGCCGCCCACGCCCACCCGCTCGGCGTCGACCTCCGGCCGCGACCGGAGAATATCCACCGAGCGGAACAGGTCCCAGAGCATCATCGCGCAATACTCGCGATGCGGAAACGACGGGGCCAGCACCACGTAGCCGCCCCGGGCGAAACGGTCGCCAAACCCGTGGTAGATCGACTTGGAATCGAACGCCTTCTCGGCCGAGCCGCCGTGCCCGTGGATGCACAACATCGCGGGAAACGGTCCCTCACCCTTGGGCACGGCAAGCAGACACGGGTAGCGCGTGCCCTCCTTGTTGTTCCCCTGAAACGACGCCTTGTAGAGCGTATACGAACCCCGGTCCTCCGGCTCGCCGAACTGGAAGTCGATGGGCACCTCGTCGATCGAATAGCGGGGCTGCTGCTCCTCGACCAGATCGAACAGCCTCGTGCGTGCCGTCTCCTGCCAGGCGACCGCGTCCGCCGTGCTGGCCGCCGCGAACGGCATCTCGTATGTGCCCGGAATCGGGGCGACCACCTCGGGCATTTCCTCGTTCGTCTTCACAAACGCAACCGGCCCAAGCGCTTCCTCGGTGATCCGCACCTCATCGAGCGAGCCGTGAAACGGGCGGGGGCCGTCGGTGGCATAGCGATCGGCGTTTCCGATTCTCAGGTTCGCTTCGTCGCCGGTAAAGATCCCCGGCTTCCCACGCTCTTGGGAGGCGACCTCCCGGCCGTTGACGTAGATCCGGCTCACGTCCCCCTCGCTTACCGCAGCGACGTGGTACCACTTGCCCGTCTCGATCAAGCGGGGCGGCGTCTCCAGCTTGTTCTCGACGTAAAACTGGCCGTCGGGCGACACGTCGAACCGCAGCCCGCCGCCGGAGAGAAGAACGAACGCCCAGGAGCGCTGGTCGCCGTCCTCGTTCCAGTCGGCCGCGATCGCGTCGTAGTTGGGCCGGCTGGCCAGCTTGAGGAACGCCTCGACGGTGAAGTCGGTCGACGTGATCTCTTTCGCCGTGCCGCAGTCGACGCAGGTCTCCGGCTTCCCGTCGAACACGGCCGCGTACTGATTGGCCGTTTCCAAGCCCCCGAAGCCGACCACCTCCGTACTAAAGCTCACGCCGCCGCGGACGGTCCCCACGGCCGAGTTCTCGAACCGCTCGCACACCAGCGGCTCCGCCCACGCGCCCTGCGACATCACGAGAAGCCCCAACCCAACAACCGCAAGATCACGAAGTCTCATGGCGATCTCCTCAGTCGACGTACCGGCAACGTGAACGATCGGCCCGGTGCGCAGCGAGATTCCCCGCCCGGGCCCCGTACCAGCGATGATATCCAGTCGCCCCGCCGAATGGAATGGGCACGGCCTCCGGAGGAGCATCCGGCCGTTTCCGAGATCCCGATTTGGGTGGCACTGGCATCTTGCCAGTGCTCGTGCCGGGCCACTAAGCTGTCCATTGTGGTTGCCGGATTTTTGGGTAGAATCGTGGACATCTCGCAGCCCGAGGAGAGACCTATGGAGCGATCGATGTTTTTCGGCAGGCTTTTGGTTCGGATCGGCTTGGTTGTGGCCGTGGGACTCGTGACGGTGGCGGCCGGCGCGGCCGCCGGCGCTTCGACCGAGGAATTCCGGCAGGCGCACCAGTGGGCCGAGGTCGCCTTCGCCCGGCCCCGGGTCGCGGCCGAGCCGGACGACTCCCTCACTGTGGTGCGTCGCAAGCATTACGTGCTCACCAACCGAAGCGGCTGGAACACGCCGCTCACGCTCGGCGATCGGCAATACGCCCACGGGATGTACATGGACGCCCCGGCCGCGGTGCGCGTGCGCTTGAGCCGGCCGGCCGTGGAGTTCACCGCCCAGGTGGGCATCGACAACAACCAGAGCACCCGGGGGAAGCCCGACGCCGGCTCGGCCCGCTTCCACGTGGCCGTCGAGGGCGAGCGGGTGTTCAGCACGCCCGTCTGCAAGCTGGCAACCGGGGCGACCGACGTGAAAGTCGCGCTGAAGGGCGCCAAGGAATTCTTCCTGGAAGTCGACGACGGCGGCAATGGTGTCGGCTGGGATCAGTGCGACTGGGCCGACGCGGCCGTCAAGCTGGATGACGGGAAAACCCTGTTCCTCGATGAATTGCCCGTTCGAGCCGGGCCGTCCACGCGACGCCTCGGCGTGCCCTTCTCGTTCACGTACGACGGAAAGCCTTCCGACGGTTTCCTCGACGCCT
>JBDRTC010000345.1:0-2970 GCA_043824335.1 Planctomycetota bacterium
TCAGCCGTCAGCAATCAGCTTTCAACTCGTATCCCCGTGCACCATTCGCCGATGAAGACTGACTGCTGAAAGCTGATTGCTGACCGCTGAAGCCACGGCCGGCCCTACCTGCGAATCTCACTCGGCCTGTCCTTAAGATAATGGTGACAGAGCGCGATGGCCAGGGCGTCGGCCACGTCGGGCGGGTCGGGTAGCTCGGCCAGCCGGAACTCGTGCTGGATGGCAAGCTGAACCTGCGATTTCGGGGCCCGGCCCGACCCGGTGAGGATCTTCTTGACCTGCGTGGCCGAATAGTGGACGACCGGGATCCCGGCCTGGACGCCGGCCAGGCAGATCACCCCCCGGGCGTGGCCCATGAGGATCGCGGTCCGCGGGCGGGCGTAGTGGGAGTAGAGTTCCTCCAGCGCCATCACCGAGGGCTTCAAAGCGGCGATCACGTCGGCCACGCCCTCGTGAATCACCGCCACGCGCTCTGCGAGCGAGCCACGCGACCGGCCGCGCACAACCCCCGCTTCGCAGAGTCGCAATCGGCCGCCGGCAGCCTCCACCACGCCGTAGCCGGTGATGTTCAAGCCGGGGTCGATGCCCAGGATGCGGTTGGGGGATGATGACATGGCGTTGGGTCCATCAGGCCGTCGTGCCGACGGCCGCTAAACAAGACCGGCGGCCGACTACTTGCCACTTGCCACTTCCCCTTCCCCCTCGCCCCTACTCCAAACTCCACTCCGTTCCGCCGGGGCGGTCTTCCAGAATGACGCCCAGCTCGGCCAGGGAGTTGCGGATCGTGTCGGCCGTGGCGAAGTCCTTGGCCTTTCGCGCCTGGGTGCGAATCTCGACGAGCAGGTCCAAGAGCTTGCCGGTCAATTCGTCGTCGCCGGAGGAGGTCTTCGCGAATCGGATCGGCTCGCAAAACAGACCGAGCGTGGCCGCCAGCTCGCGGAGCGTGGCGGTCCCTTGCCGAAGCGCGGCGAGCTTGGCGGGGTCTTGTTTTGGCTTCTCTTCGAGTCTCTCCTCGTCGACGAACTTGTTCAGCGTGCGGACCAGCTCGAACAGGTCGCCGATCGCCCCGCCCGTGTTGAAGTCGTCGTCCATCGTCTCCAAAAACCGGTTGCGGAACTCCACGACGGCCGCCAACAACGGATCCCCGCCGGGGTCGATCTCCCCCTCTGTTCGTTCAGAGGGCGCGGCGACCGCGTAAAAGCTCTCGCCGGTGACGCGCTGGTATCGTTTGAAGAAACGGTAGAAGGTCTCCATGCCCGTGCCCACCTGGCGGATCCGCTCCTCGCTGAAATCGATCGGCCGGCGGTAGTGCGTGGAGAGGAGGAAGAAGCGGATCGTCTCGGGCTGGAAATCGCGGAGCATTTCGCTGAAGGCGCTGGCGCCTTTGGACTTGGCGATCTTTCCGATCTCTTGGGCTTGTTGGTCGCCTTCGGCCGTCCGGGTGTTGCGCCCGCCGATCTTGCCCACTTCCGTGGACGCCTGCATCAGGCCGTTGTGCATCCAGTACTTGGCCATGGGCTTAGCGTGCCGCGATTCGCTTTGGGCGATCTCGTTTTCGTGGTGGGGGAAGACCAGGTCGAGCCCGCCGCCGTGGATGTCGAACGTCTCGCCCAAGAGCCGGCCGCTCATCACGGAGCACTCGATGTGCCAGCCGGGCCTCCCCGGGCCCCAAGGGCTGGGCCAGGAAGGCTCGCCGGGTTTGGCACTTTTCCACAGGGCGAAATCGGCGCTCGCCTGCTTCCGCTCGGCCGTGTCGCCCCCTTCGCCCAGCATGGATTCGAGCGAGCGCCCGCTCAGCTTGCCGTATTCCCTGGCCTTGGCGACCTCGAAGTAGACGTCGCCTGCCGACTCGTAGGCGAACCCTTTCTTAATCAGGTCGGAGGTAAACGTGATGATCTCGTCCATGTTCTCCGTGGCCTTGGGAAAGTGGTCCACCGAGTCGACGCCCATGGCCTGGAGGTTATGCATGTAGTCGGCCGTCATCTCGTCGGCCAACTCGGGCATGGGCATGCCGCGGCGATTGGATTCGACGATCAGCTTGTCGTCGACGTCGGTGACGTTGATCACAAGCGTCACCTCGTAGCCGGAGTACGCGAGGTAGCGTTTGATCGTGTCAAAAATCACCGGGCCGACCATGTGCCCGATGTGGCTCGGCTTGTAGACGGTCGGCCCGCAGAGGTAGATGCCGACCTTGCCCGGCGTGACCGGCTCGAACGTTTCCTTCGACTTCGAGAGCGTGTTGTAGACTCGGATCATGGCGGCGGAAAGGGGTGAGGGGTGAGGGATGAGGGGACAGTTGGCCGTGACACGTCAATTTTCAATTTGCATTTGTCAATTTTCAATTTGCAATTCCCCATCCGGTCGGCGGCGCTCCAGCAGTGCAACACACTGGGCGGCGACGGCCTCTTCGCGTCCGATCGGGCCGACCTCTTCGCCGGTCTTCGCCTTCAGGCCGACCCGGTCGGGCTCGACGCCAAGGATCGCCGCCAGTCGCCGGCGGATGGCCTCCCGGTGCGGGGCCAGCTTGGGCCGCTGGGCGAACACGATGCAGTCGACGTTGCCCACCTGCCAGCCCGCCTCGACGACCGCCCGGAGGGCCTCTTGGAGCATCTCCGCCGAGTCGCGGCCCCGGTTGGCCGGGTCGGTGTCGGGAAACATCTGTCCGATGTCGCCCAGGGCGGCCGCGCCCAAGAGGGCGTCGGTCACGGCGTGCAACAGCACGTCGGCGTCGCTGTGGCCCTCCAACCGCCGGTCGTGGGGCACGTCGACCCCGCCCAGCCGCAGGGGACCGCCGGGAACAAGCCGATGCGTGTCGTGTCCGATTCCAACGCGTAAAGCTGGCGTGGCCGGGGTCTCCCTCAAGGTTTTTCGCTCCGCATCGCCATTGGCGCCGCGGATTATACCCCAAGCGGGTTCGTCGGACAACGCGAACCGGAGACGGCGCGGCGAGGGGTGAGAGTGGAGCGGACT
>JBDRTC010000346.1:0-2208 GCA_043824335.1 Planctomycetota bacterium
GGTCCGCGTTTCGCTCGGCGGGCGCGTCAGCGAGGCTCCGATGCCGGAACTCCAGCCGGAAGGGACCCACACGGTCGAGGTCCCGGTCGACACAACGCTCCGGCCCGATGCCTACACGCTCGACGTTACTGCTTCCGCGAATGCCGCGACAAAAGGGTACGAGGCCGAGAAGCAGTTTTCGGTTGTCATTGTGCCCAGAACCTTACCCGGCCGGATGCCGGTGGTGATGTGGGGAAGCGGCGACTTTGAAACCCTGGGCGAGATCGGCTTTACCCACCAGATCGTGCATCTGCCCGACTACGGAAAGATCTGGGCGGCTGGGGAGCCCACCGACGCGGCAACCTCGGGGCGCGTGGCCGAACTGGCCCAACTGCTCGACGAGCACCTCGTCCGCGGAATCGGAGCAGTGGCCAACCCCTATCCCGGCCGCTGGGTGATGCAGAGCAAGGAACTCGCCGAGAAGTATCAACGAATCAACCGGGCCGGCGAGCCGTATGAGCGCGACAACGCCTGTTGCCGCTTTCCGGAAATCCAGAAGTTCGGATACAACGTCGGCGCTTCCATCGCCAAGACCTTCGGCCACTTCCCCGCACTCGACGCGGTGCTCGTCCATACCGAGATCCGCGACAGCACGAGCCTCTGCTTCCACGACCACGACCGGCAGGCCTTCCGTGAGTTCGCCGGATACGACATTCCGGAACAGGCGGCCGGCGTCGCCGGCGTCCTCCATTCCGATATCGAGAGTTTTCCGGAGAACCGCGTCGTCGCGGACGACGACCCCATCCTCACCTTCTACCGTTGGTTCTGGAAAGACGGCGACGGCTGGAACCCGCTCCACACGCAGGTGCACAAGGGGCTCAAGTCGACCGGGCGGGAGGATTTGTGGACCTTCTTCGACCCGGCCGTGCGAGTGCCGAGCGTCTGGGGAAGCGGAGGCGGCGTCGACGTGATCTCCCAGTGGACCTACTCGTATCCCGACCCCATCAAGATCGGGCAGGCCGCCGACGAGCTGTTCGCCATGGCCGACGGGGCGCCAAACGGCCAGCAAGTGATGAAGATGACCCAGATCATCTGGTACCGCTCGCAGACGGCGCCGGAACTCCCGGAAGATCCGTCGAAACGGGCCGCGTGGGAGAACGAAATCCCAGACGCGAAGTTCATCACGATCGCACCCGATCACCTCCGCGAAGCGTTCTGGTCCAAAATCGCCCGGCCGGTGCGGGGCATCATGTACCACGGCTGGGGATCGCTGGTGAGCGCGGAACACGGCGGCTACCGGTTCACGAATCCGGAAACCCGCAACGTGCTCAGGGAGTTGATTCACACGGTCGTCCGGCCGCTCGGCCCCACCTTGCTCGAAGTGCCCGACCGTGAAAGCGACGTGGCGCTTCTGGAGAGCTTCGCCTCCCAGGTCTTCGCCCGACGCGGCACGCGGGGCTGGGGAGGAACTTGGGAAGCCGACATGCACCTGATCCTCCAGTGGGCCCAGCTCCAGCCCCGCATCGTTTATGACGAGACGATCCTCCGCGACGGGCTGGACGGCTTCCGCGTGCTGGTCATGCCCTATTGCGACGTGCTGACCGAAAGCGTCGCGGCACGCGTCGCGGAGTTCCAGAAGCGCGGGGGCATCGTGATCGCCGACGATGATCTCTGCCCGGCCCTGAGCCCCGACGTCCTCGTCTCCAGCTACCGGCGCACCGGCAAGGCCGACGAAGACAAGGCCGCGCTCCAGGCCAAGGCCGCCGTGCTTCGGCAGGAGTTGGACGCACGCTACCAGCGCTATGGCGATTCCTCGAATCCCGACGTGGTCGTCCGGCTGCGCCGATACGGCGAGGCCGACTATCTCTTCGCCCTGAACGACAAGCGGACGTTCGGCGATTACGTCGGCCACCACCGGCGCGTGATGGAGAAGGGACTTCCCACGGAAGCCACGCTCTCATTAAAGCGCAAGGAGGGGCACGTGTATGACCTCGCCCGGCACAAGGCCATTTCAGCCGGGACACGGGGCGCCGGAATCGAGTTCGAGGCAAGCCTTGGCCCGGGCGACGGCCGGGTGTTCCTCGTCATGAGCCAAAGAATCGCCGATGTTCTCGTCAAGACGCCTCAACAGGCAAAGCTGGGAGGCCGGCTCCCCCTGGATATCTCGGTGGTGGACGACGCCCAGGAGCCCGTTCGTGCGGTCGTGCCAATACAGGTCGAGATACTCGA
>JBDRTC010000347.1:0-5808 GCA_043824335.1 Planctomycetota bacterium
CGCGCCGAAGACGTAAGATGACAGAATTGCAGCGCCATACACCCCTGCCAAGCGACGTTGCGACACGCTCGTCCAACTTGTGCAACTGTCTTACAAGTCGTATCGTGACCGTGTAGAGAAAGGGCACGACCACCAACGGCACGGCCCACTTGGAATGACCAAAGAAACCCTGCACTGCGTCAATCTCGAAATATCGCTGAATGGTCTTAAACGATCGGCGATCCAGTGGCCAATTCCAGCGGCGATCAGAACGAAACGGCCGAACCACATGCCGAATGCACCAAATGGGCCAAGACGTCTCCATCGGTTCGAACAAGACAAACAGGCCGTTAGGTGCCAGCCGGTCGTGCACTAACTTGATTCCAGTCTCCAGAGGGTGAAACGCACGAACGACGCTGCTAGCGAACACGATGTCGAAGGGTCCGTATGGGAATGTGGATTTCAGAAAATCCATCTGAACCGCCTCGGCGTTTAGCGCGTTCCACTCCTGAAATCGTGCACGCAGCTTATGAAGAGCAGGCTCCGACAGATCTACGGCCAAGTAATAGGAAGCGTTCTTTGCCAAGTGCTGAGAGACAGCACAGCCAGTCCCTGCTCCGATCTCCAGCACTCGCTTGCCTGTTACGTCGCCGAGAAACTGCATTTCCTTTTCCCGCAGGAAGACATTGATTCCGGCGTCCTTGCGGATCCGGTACAGAAGGAGCCGAGCGCGTCCCCACGCGCGTGCTGCTAAGTTCCCCTTTGAAGAAGCGGGCTTGTCAATCGCTTCGTAATAGCGTCGAGTACCTTCTACGTCGGTCGAGTTATTCATGTGAACTGTTCCTCTCACACATCTTTCACGAGTGCTGGTAGGAGTCGCGACGAAGGGCAGTCTTTACGTCAGCGGAGAGCGTCAGGGCTCGCTCCCGTTTAGGGAGCAGAGACTTGGACGGCCAACTTCGGATTTGGCCGCACGACTTGCTCGACGGCGTGCTCGAACGCGGGGCCGCTGGCCATCAGACTGGTGCTGGTGAGGATCCCCCGGCGGAACGCCTCCTCGATTGCGTGATTCGTGGACTCGCAGATGCCCAAGTCGTCGGCGCTGATGATGATCTGTTTCATGCGATCAGGTTGAACGTCAACAGCGCGTTGGATCCCCGTTCAAGGACCGGCTCTCAAGTGCTCGGCGCGGACGCGGCCGGCGCGAAAGACGCGGCAAGCTCGGCGAGTGGGCTTGCGGCCATCCCGCACTGCCCCAGACAATAATCGAACGTCTCCTCCAAACGTCGATGAAACCCTTCCAGCTTGTCTTGGGTTTTGACGTACGGCGAGTAGCCCGGCACGAGTGAGGAGCTGTGGAACATCATCACGATTGCCGGGGCTTGTTGGGCCAGGTAGGCGTCGACGAGTTGCTTCATGCTTTGGGCGTCGGCCTGTTCGGGGCTGAACTTGATCTTGCGGACGATTCCCAGCCGGTCGAGCATGCCGACGGCGCGCAGGCGGCGCAGCCACGGGCGCATGGCCGCTTGACGGATTGCGTGGGCCCGGGAGAAATCGGGGCGGTTGAATCCGACGGAGACGGGCACTTCGAGCAGGAACCCCGTTTCGTGGGGCCGGCGGAGGTCTTCTCCGTCGATGAAATAGGGCGTATGCGGGGCATCTTCAAAGTTCGGGCCGCCGTCGCGGGAATAGTCGGTAAAGGGGATGACGCTCGAATCGACCAGGTATCCCAACTCCGCGAGAATTCTCGCCCCCACGATGTCGAGCCCGTAGCGGCCGGCGCGGAACGACGTGGGACGCCGGCCGAACCGGGCTTCGATCATTTCGGTCAGCCAGGTGAGCTTCTCACGCTGCAAGGACTCGGGCAGATTGCAGAGGTACGACGTGTGGGCACTCACTTCTTCACGGTAGGGTGGGTTGCACCAAGGGTGCAGGTGAGCGCCGATCTCGGCACGCCCGTCGTCCTGAAGCCCGCGAAACAACTCGACGGCCTCGTCGTCCTCGGTGACCGGAGCGTCGAGCAGGTACGTGGGCCGGATGCCAAACCGGTCGCAAAGGCTCTGAAACCGCGGCACGCCCCGGATGTTCTCCACCGTGTTGCCGGTGCGGGGATACCGTCCTCCCCAGAGGCCCTCTTCTTCCGTGTCGATCGTAACAATCAGGGTGGTTTTCATTGAATCGCAACCATCGGCGCCGAAGCGGCGACAAGGTCCCGGCGGAGATCAACAACCTCGCCCGCAAACACGGACTGCCACTCAAGCTCGTTGGCAACGTCGGTTCCCAGCACGAGCATCTCGGCGTGCTCGAAGAACTCCTTGGGCTCGTCGACGAGCAAGGCCGCCAGGTGGGGCAGGTGCAGGTCGACGTAGGTCAAGTTGGTCCCCACGAGCTGCGTCATCCGCACGCCCGGATCGTAGATTCTCATGTCGTATCCGCGGCCCAGCAGCGTTTCGGCGAGGATCACTTGCGGGCTTTCGCGGAGGTCGTCGGTGCCGGCCTTGAAGCTCAGGCCGACCAGGCCGATCTTCTTGCAGCCGGCCTCGCGGATCATTCTTAGCGCGCGTTCGAGATGGGCCTCGTTCGACGGAAGAATCGCGCTTAACAGCTCCGTGCGAATGGCGTTTTGTTGCGCAAATCGCGTCAAGGCGCGGACGTCTTTCGGCAGGCACGAGCCGCCGAAGGCGAAGCCGGGCCGCAGGTAGGCGGTCGAGACGTTCAGGTGCGTATCGCGGCAGAGGATTCGCATCACCTCCTGGCCGTCGGCGCCGAAGGCCCGCCCCAGCGTGCCGATCTCGTTGGCGAAGTCGATCTTCAGGGCGTGGTACGCATTGCAGGCGTACTTGACCAGCGCGGCCGTTCTGGTGTCGGTGACGATGCGTTCGGCCTCCACTCGATCGTAGAGGGCCAGCGCGTCATCGGCCTGGTCCGGCGCGTCCGCCCCGACGAGAACGAATGGAGGGTCGTCGTAGTCGCGGATGGCCGTTGTCTCGCGCAAGAACTCGGGATTGTTCAAGAGGGTGATCTCGGTTCCCAATTGACAATCGGCCGCCTCTTCGAGCAAGGGGGCGAGCCGCTGTTCGAGAATCCCGGGCAGCAGGGTGGACCGGACGACGACGGCGTACCGCCGGTCCGTCCCGCGCAGCTCCCGGCCAATGGTCTGAACCACCCGCTCAACGGCGTGACTTTCCACGCTTCCGTCGGCGGCGGAAGGGGTGCCCACGGCAACCAGCGCCATCTCCGAGCGGCGAACGGCCGCTTCGACGTCGTTGGTAGCCTCCAACCGCCCGGACGCCACCTGCTCGCGAATCAGCTCCGCGAGTCCCGGCTCGGCCACCGGGGAGGAGCCGGCCTTGAGCAGGGCGATCTTGTCCTGGTCGATGTCAACACCGATTACATGGTGCCCGTCACGGCTCATGCAGGCGGCCGTAACGCACCCGACGTAACCCATCCCAAAAACGGCAACGCGTTTCATAATCGCGATTCCTCGTGGCAGAACGAAGACTCAAGGACGATTCGATATCTGGACGCTTCCAAGCTCAAGGCACTTTGGCGACGATTCGCGGGCCGAGCGAGCGAGCAAGCCAAAGGGGCAGGCGACGCCAAATCCGGGTTCCCCATCCGTAGGACTCCTGTGGCGAAGTGACCTTAGCGGGTGCGTCGGCGTCCGGCGTCAGGTAATACCAGTAAAGCTGCACCACCTCGGAGTCCCACTGCTTCTTGAAGCGATAGGGGCCCGAGTTGCGGGTACTTCGGCCGAAGTGGAACCATCGGAATCCTTCCCGGCACGCGTCCTCCAGGACTTGCTTGTACATCAAGTGGTTCACGCAGTAGTGGTTGTATTCTCGCAGGCTCGACGCCCAGGGGATTTCGAGCCGATCGCCGTTCGTCATGGTGAAGCCTGCCCCGATGGCCTTGCCGTCGAGTCGCACCACGTAGAGCCGGCTTTCCTCGGGGAAGGCGTCGAACACGACCTCGAAGAAGCGTGGATGGTGCGAGGGGCTTCCCAGGTCTCGCATGTTGATCGAGTAGACCTCGAAGAAGTCGGCCAGCAGCTCCCGCCCGCCTCGCTCGACCGAGAGCCCCGACTTCTCCCCTTTGCGCACCTGGTTGCGTACCTTGGGTGAAAAGCTCTTCCAAAGCGCCTCGGAATCCGGCTGGAGAGTCATGCGCATGAGCACCTTGTCGGTGCGGACCGACGGCGAGAGGTCCAGCGGCTCGGCATGCTTGAGCATCACTGATTTCGCGCCTAACCTCTTGGCAACTTGCCGGGCTTCGTCGATCAACGCGTCGCGGGCCTCGACGTCGTCGGCGACGACTCCAGCCGCGTCGAAGCACGGCATCGAGACAAGCTGGTTGCCGAACAGCAGACTCTTCTGCCATACAAGCGGCAACACGCCAACCACCTCGCCGCCGCGCATCGCCGCCAGCCGCTTCGAGGGCAAACGGTAGAATCCAAAGACTCGCTCCCATTCGGCCCGATGAAACAGATGCCCCGGTCCACGCCGGGCGAGGTATTCGTTCCACGTCCTTTCGTCCGTCGTCTGGCTGACGTGCAGCATCGCCGTGGGAGTCAAGGTCTCGCCGAGCTGGTCTACCGACTGCGCCATTTCAGTTGGAAGCGTTGGCCTCGGTGGATGTGACGATCTTCGACCGCTCCGTCCTGTTCCATGCAACGGGTTGCCGATTGAAAAGCCCCTTCACCAGCCCGATCGCCATGGCAACGTGGCTCATCACGAAATAGAAGGTGATCCCGCCAATGCGGGTTTCCCGAAACCGAACGGAGAAAGTGCCCACCGCCGCAAGGAAGTAAACGAGCACCTGCCCAACAAACGCAACCCGGTAAATCACCCCGCCGTTCCAAAGCATGGCACTCGAAATAAGCAGGATCACAAGCCACACCGGCCCCGCCCAGCGGAACGCCCTGTGGGAGACAAACTGCCACAACTCAATCGGGCGACTCAAGGGCGGCCAGTCACCTCTCTTGAAGCATTGCACCGCGCCTGCCGTCACGCGCACCCGGCGCCTGAATTCCTGCCGGGCCAAAGGCGTACCGTTCTCGGCCGCGATGGCAGTCGGTTCGTACACGATCCGCTTCCCCTGCTGAATCACGCGCATGGAAGTGACGAAGTCGTCGAGGATCGTGTCGGGAGGCAACGGCCGGAACAACTCGCGCCGCAGGACGTACATGCCCCCGTCGACTCCCATCATCGAACCGATTCGCGACTCGCCCAGTTGCACGGCCCGCTCGATTCGATAATAGGCGTTCTCTCCTTCACCGAAGTTCGACTCCTCGCTGGCAAGCCGTACGTCGCCGCTCGCCGCTCCGACGCCCGGGTCTTCCAGGCACGCCACCAGCCGGCGGATCGCGTCCGGCCGGAACATCACGTTGGCATCGCACAGGCACAGCACCTCGCCCGTCGCCGCCTCCACCGCATCGTTCAACACCGACGCCTTCCCCCGCCGCTCCGCAAAGGCCAGCACGCGAACCCCGCGATCCTCGAAGCCGCGGGCAATCTCAACCGTCCGGTCACTGCTGCCGTCGCTGGCAACGAGGATCTCCAATCGCCCCTCCGGGTAATCCATAGCAAGGGCGTTCTCAAGCTTGGCCGCAAGCACGCGATCTTCGTTGTAGGCTGGGATGACGAAGCTCAGCGTCGGCTTGTCGTCCCGACCACGTTCGCTCCCTTTCCCACGGTTTCTGGCAACCCAGGCGGCCAACGCCGCCAGCGCGGGATAGCCGACATGCACGTACGACAAGAGGGCTACGCTAATCCAGAATATCCAGGTAACGTTCACCATTCTTCGCAGTTCTGGCACGCTTCCGATACT
>JBDRTC010000348.1:0-8960 GCA_043824335.1 Planctomycetota bacterium
CACCGCTTTTCGATCAACGGCGTCACGTACGAGGTCGACATCACGATTTTCGGCAGGCCGCTGTCGGCAACCTTCTTCGGCGACGACGGAGACGACTCGGCGGTGCTCCACGGCGGCACCGACAACGAAAGAGCCAATCTGTTTCCCAAAAAAGGTTCGCTCTGGGGCACTTGGTATGCGATCACGGTGCGCGAGACGGAGTCGATTGACGTGGAGGCCGGCGGCCGGGACGGCCTGGCCGCGCTTTACGACCGTCGCGGCCCCGGCGAAACGTTCGTGGCCCACCCGACTCACGCCACGCTTTCCGGAAACGGGTATTCCAACCGGGTTGCTTCGTTCCGCTACGTACACGCCTTCAGTAGCTACGGCGGCGACGCGGCCTACTTCCACGACGACCCCAACGGGGACGACACGTTCAAGGCCTGGCCCGACCAGGCCAGACTTTACGGCGACGGTTACTACCTCCGGGCCGTATCGTTCGACAACGTATACGCCAACGGCACGGAGGGCAACGACGACGTGGCCGCACTCTACGACAACCCCAACGGAATCGACACCTTCCTGGCTTATCCCCACGTCGCCACGCTCTCCGGCGACGGGTATTCCAACCAGGCTGCTTCGTTTCACTACGTACAGGCCCGAGGAACACCGGGCAACGACGACGTGGCCTACCTCCACGGCGATCCCGATGGGGACGACACCTTCAAGGCCTGGCCGAACGAAGCCGACCTCTACGGTGAGGGCTACTCCTACTACAACCGGGCCAAGTTGTTCGACAGCGTGTACGCCTACGGCACACCGGCAGGCAACGACGTGGCCGTGCTGGTCGACTCGAGCGAAAACGACACGTTCGAGGCCTGGCCCGAGATGGCCCGGCTCTCAGGCCCCGGCTTCTTGAACCAGGTCGAATCGTTCCGCTACGTGCACGCCCACAGCAAGGTCGGTGGCACGGACGAGGCTTGGCTCTACGGTTCCGACGAGAAGGACCGCTTCGTCGCCACTTCGAGATTCAGCAAGCTCCGCGGAACCGACTTCTACAATCGGGCCGTTTCCTTCGAGCAGGTGTACGCCTACGGCGGTGGCGGCCGCGACGTGGCCGTGCTGTACGACGCGGTCCTGAAAAGGGGAATCACCGATCCGCCCCCTTCGGCCGTGGCGGTTGCCTGGCTCCATGAATTCGCGAGGCTCCGCCTGCGGAGCACGGAGCCCGGCAGCGGCGAAACGATCGTCAGAGCGATCGACCGGATCTTCACCGCGTACTGGGAGTAGCCGCCTCCCCGCGGAGAACTCTACGAAAGCCGTGACGTGTCACCGGGCGTCTCCCACTGGGCCGCGAAGGGGGTTGTGGACCGGCCCGTGGAGTGGATAATGAAGTCCCCACTTTGATTGCAGCCGAGAGATCGAGGGACGACCATGCGGTGCAGTTCGTCGCGACAAACGAAGGGCCCCGGGTTAACGGCGCTTACTCTCCGGAGGCTTGTTCTTTTTCTGGTGTCTGTTCTGACGGCCGGAGAGCTTGCGGCGGAGTCGATGCGCGAGCCGGTCGAGGCCGACTGGCGGCGGCAGGACGAGTGCCGCATCGCGCAAATCCGCGAGCCGGGGCTGGTGCGCTTCGTCGAGACGGAACTCCAGTGGCCGGGCGTGAAGCCCGACGATCGATTGCCCGTGCCCAAAGGGCCCCCGCCCAACGTGGACGGGCGCCTCGACGACGCCTGCTGGCAAAACGCCGCGCAGGTGACGGCGGCCGGGCCGGACGTGCCCGCGCTTCGGCTTGCGCACGACGGCCGGCGGTTCTGCGTGGGCATTTCGCTCCCCACCCACGCCGAGGCGAGCTTCCAGGGCTCGACCACGGCGCAGGACGCGGCCGGCGCCGTCGACGGCGTGAAGAACGGCCTCTACGCCTTCCACACCGGCCACGAGCCCAACCCCTGGTGGCAGGTCGACCTGGGCGCACGCCAGGCGATCGGCCGGATCGTGGTCTACAATCGTCTCGATTACCAGCCGGGGCTCCACAACGCCGACAATCTTCTTATCCTCACTTCCGACGATGAGAAAAACTGGACGTTGGTTTACGACAACCAGGGCAAATACTTCGGCGGCGCGGGCACCGACCGGGGGTTGGTCAGCGGCAAGCCGCTCGTGGTCGATTTTGGCGCGGAGGGACAGTCGGTCGGCAAAGGCCCCGTTCCAGCGCGGTTCGTGCGGCTTCAGGTCGCAAGCGCGGCGCCCATCTTCTTCCACCTCGATGAAGTGGAGGTCTACGCCGCTGCCGATCCGGCCAAGAACATCGCGCTTAGGCGCCCGGCCAGCCAGAGCAGCTTGAGCATCTGGTCCCGCGGATGGAACCAGGCCGGCGCGCTCTTCACGCTCTCGAAGGTCCTTCGTGAAGAGGCCCTGCTGGAAAAGGAGAACCCCGGCGGGCTCATCTTCGGCGGGGTCTCCCTCCCGACCGAACAGGTCGGCTTCTTCCGCGAAGGGGGCAAGACGAGCATCGAGCTTGCCTTGCCGCTGGACGGTTTCCCCGGCGGCTTTCCCACCGAGCTGATTGCGCCCGACGGCCGCGCCCTCGGCTTGGCCGCCGGGCGAGATTGGCGGATTGCGATACCCGAAGCGCTTCGGCTTGGCTTCGGCAAGAACCGCCTTTCGCTCGAACTGGAGGCCGAGCGGCCGCTGGAGCCGCCGGTCGAGTTGACGGTCGAGTCGATCGTCTTCACGGCCGATCGCCCGGAGCAAGAGATCGTCTTCCAGCAGAAGCTCGCCGCGGGAGGCACGATTCCGGTCGAGTTCGAGATCGCCCACGAGGGGGCCGCCGCGGTGATCGTTTCGGCTCGCCAAGGGGCACACGGCGTGCGGGAGGGACGCGTCTTCTACGTCGAGCCGGTCGCAGAAGCTCTCGACCGGGCAAAGCGGCTGGCGGAAGATTTCGGCGTCGCGGCCCCGGACGAGCTCACGTCGCTCGAAACCCGCGGAGCCGAGCTGGCCGCTCGGGAGAGGAACGAAGGCCCCGACCAAAAGGCCCGCCAGGCACTCTATCTCGAAGCCCGCTGGCTCGCGCGGCGGGTCGCCTTCTCGAACCCCCGGCTCGATTTCAAGGAGCTGCTCTTCGTCAAGCGATTCACGCAAGAGACGTATCCCGACGTCTGCCTGAACCACATGCCCTGGGTGTCCCGGCCCGGAGGCGACCTTTGTGTTTTGACCATGGCCGGCCCCGAGGAAGAGGGCCAGGTCCGCAACCTGCTGGGCGGCCAACTGGGCCCGGGGCACGTCCACGGCATGGACCTTTGGTGGAACGCCGATCGGGTCGTGTTCGCCTACGCCAAGGCGAAATCGAACGAGCCGCCGGAGGGCTGGCTTGACCGAAGGACAAACTACGACCTTCGGCGCAGCGAAGAGCCAATCCACCTTTTCGAGATCGGCATCGACGGACGGGGCCTCAAGCAACTGACCGAAGGCGAGTGGAGCGACCTGGACCCGACCTACCTGCCCAGCGGCGACGTCGCCTTCATCTCCGAGCGCTGTGAATGCTCGCTTCAGTGCAACGAGCTCAACAAGGACGAGACCTCCTGCAATCTCTACAGCATGCGGCCCGATGGGTCGGGCATCCGCCACATGAGCGTGACCAAGGACGGCGATTACATCCCCCACGCCCTCACGGACGGCACCATCGCCTACACCCGCTGGGAGTACCAGGAGCGGAGCTGGGCCCACATTCAGTCGATCTGGATCGTCCGGCCCGACGGCACCGGGGCCGATGCCCTCTTCAAGCAGCACATGAACAACCCCTGGGCCCTGGAGGACATGCGGTCGATCCCCGGCTCGAAGAAGCTGGCGGCCGTGGCCACGGGCCATCACACGCTCCAGGCCGGTCCGGTCGTGATCATCGACGCCCGCCACGGAATGAACAACCCGGCGGGGATACGCATCGTCACGCCCGGCGTCGTGCCTCCGGAGGGCGGGATGACGGGAACGCCGGTCGAAGCTGGCGGCGTGCTTGGCCGCGGCGGCTACTACATGAACCCCTGGCCGCTTTCGGAGAAGCACTTTCTCGCGTCCTACTCTTACTGCAACGGCGCGACCGGCGGGCTGGCCACCGAAGTCGACCCGGCCGGGTACGCGCTTTATCTGATCGACGTCTACGGTACGAAGGAGCTGGTCTACCGCGACCCGGCGATCTCCTCGTTCGTGCCCGTTCCGCTTGTGCCGCGGCCCCGGCCGGCGATCTGCCCCGATCTGACCGACCCGGCCGTCAAGTACGCCACCTGCATGCTGGCCAACGTGGGATACGGCGTCGACGGCGTGGACCCCAAGTCGATCCGCTACGTTCGCATTGCCCATCGCCTCCAGTGGCCCTACGACAACACCTACGGCGGGCAGCGTTACGAGCCGGACGTGAAGGGGGTGATGATCAACTGGACGCCCGCCCGGGTGATCGGCGAGGTGCCCGTCGAGGCCGACGGAAGTGCCCATTTCCGGGTGCCGGCCGACACGCCCGTCTACTTCCAGCTCCTCGATGAAAACCACATGGAGCTGCGGCGGATGCGGTCGTTCATCAGTTTCCAGCCGGGCGAGGTGCGGGGTTGCCACGGGTGCCACGAGAGCCGGGCCGAATCGCCCCGGAACCTGAACGGCCCCTTTCCCCTGGCCATGGCCCGGGAGCCCTCGGTTCCCGTTCCACCCCCCTGGGGCGATAAGCCCATCAGCTTCCTGCGCGACGTGCAGCCGGTCTTCGACGCGCATTGCGTGGAGTGCCACGGCGGTTTGAAACCCGACGCCGACATGGACTTCTCCGCCGGGCTGACCGCCCGCTACAATCGGGCCTACGACACGATCCTCGACCACGGCCTGGTCTCTCGCTCCAACGTGGGCGACGACGCCAAGGTCACTCCGCCCTTGGCCTTCGGCTCGCACAAGAGCAAGCTGGTCGAGGTGCTCCGCGAGGGTCCGTGCAGCGAGCGGGCAAAGCTTTCCGACGAGGATTGGCTCCGGCTGGTCACCTGGATCGACGCCAACGCCCCCTACCACGACGACTTCATCAACAAGCGCTCCCCAAACCCGCCCTACGACCTGGCGGCCGACCGCGAGCTGGCCGCCCAAATCACGGCGGTCCACGCCAAGCGGTGTGGCGGATGCCACGACCCGGCCGGCGTCTCGCGGCTCGACTGGATCGATCTCCGTCAGCCCGGCGAGAGCCGGTTCCTCACCGCACCTTTGGCCAAAGAGCCCGCGGGCCGCGGCCGCTGCGCCGAAGCCGTTTACCAGAACCGATCCGACTCGGATTACGAGCAGCTCCTCGGCCTGGTGCAAGCGGCCGTCCAAAAGGCCTGGGACTTCCCCCGCCGCGACCTGAAGGCGCTGGAGCCCGACGCACGCCTCGGGCAGTTGAGCGTGCAAGATCGGTAGGTTATGCTTCAGCATAACAAACCTGACCAGCGGGCTTGCGCCGAGTATTCACCGTATTTGTCGATGCGATATGCTGAAGCATAACCTACGGCTACTTCGCGGTTCATTCCGGAGCCCCGCTGGAAACGGCCAGCGAGAGCACGAAGCAGGCGCCGTCGGTGACTGAGCGATCCAGCCGGAGGCGGGCGCCCATGTCGTGGGCCAGGCGGCGGCTTAGGGCCAGGCCAAGCCCGACGCCGGGGGCCGAGTGGGCCGCCTCGCGGGCCGACTTCCCGAAGGAGCGGAACAGGCGCCGGGCCACGGGGCGCGAGATGCCCGGCCCGTGGTCGCGAACCCGAAGCTCGGCCGCGGCGTCGCTTAGCCGGACGCCGAGATGGATGCGCTTGTCTGAAGCCTCCCCGGCGTACTTGCCGGCGTTGTCGATCAGGTTTAAGAGGATCTGCTCCACCGCCGACGGGTTCGCCCGAACGATCGTGGAAAAGGCCGCCTCGTCTCCTTCCACGACGATCTCCATCCCGTCGTGCCGGGCACGATCGGCCAATCGGGCTTCGATTGGTTTGAGCAACTCTCCCAGGACCACGTCTTCCACGCGGCCGTCGGCTCGACCCCGCTCCAGCCGGGCGTAGGAGAGGACGTTTTCCACCAGGTGGCTCAGCCGCGAGGCCTCGGAGCGGAGCGTGCCCAGGTATTCCTGACGTTGCTCCGGGTCCGGCACCATGCCCTCGGCCAGCATCTCGGTGTACATGTGGAACGTGGTGAGCGGCGTGCGAAGCTCGTGGGTGACCGCCGAAACGAACGCGGCCCGGCGCTCGCTCAGCCGGATCACGCCGGCAGTGAGCGCCGCCACAGCCAAGGCCGCCAAGAGAACGCACGCCCAGGCCACCAGGAGCGAGATCCGGATGGGCGACCATCGCCCGGCCGCCGACGTTTCAGGCCCGCTGGGCTCCGTCGGACCCGGCGGCCGCCGTCCGGGCACCAACCGAACCGGCAGCGCCGCCAGCCGGCGCGCCTCGTCTTCGTCCGCGGTCGCGGCGACCGGCTCGAGATCGGCCTCGGGCAAGAGGTCCTCGACCGCCATCAGGAGCCCTCGCTTGATCGACGGCCAGTCGACGAGACACCCCTGAACGTACTCCTGCCCGCCGCGGCGAATTCGCCGGGCGAGGATCAGGTGCTCCTCGATCCAAAGGGGGGTCATCACGGCGCCGGCGGCGTCGGCGAGCCGACCGGCGGCCTGGTCCAAGAACATCCCGCTGGTGTTGGCCACGTTGGCGCTTTGCTTGACGACCTGCGAACGGCGGTTGAACTCCGCCAGCCCACGCCCTTGTTGCCGCACGTCGGCCTGGAACTGCTCGTTCAACAAACTCTGCTGGGGTATCTGCGCCATGTTTGCCGCGAGCGGGGAGGGCTCCGAGCCGGCGTCGGGCAGGCGGGCCAACAACCGGTTCCGGTCGACGGCCGCCGCCAGGCGGGCCAGCCGCGACTCGGCTTCCTCGACGGCCGCCCGGCTGATGTGCCCGGGCACCACCAGGAAGCGTTTGGCCGGGTCGGGAACGCGGGGCGAGGTGAGCCGGCCGTCGGGCTCGAATTGGAAGTGGAGCAGGATGTCGGGCGCCCCCTCCCTGACCAGCGGCGAGATCGCCACGCTGGGACCCGGCTGGGCGTCGGGGGTCCGGCCTTGCGAAGCGTCGACCGGCAGGAACGTGTCGTAGACGAAATAGGGCCGGGCGCTCTCCTGGGTCACCAGTGGCATGAGCGCGAATTCCATCCGGTACAAGGCCCACTGCACGTCCTGCTCCAGCGCCGCCTCCTGCCGCGCCCGGGCCGCCTGTCGACGGGCCTCGATCTCCGCCCCCTCCAGCCCAAGCGCCTTCAGGCTGATCCAGCCCATGGCCACGAGCACCACGGCCAGGCAAAGCCCGAAGGCGATCCAGATGTGCCAGGAGCGTCTCATACCGGCTTCGCCCCCCGTTCAATCTGCAATTTGCAATTTGCACTTTTCAATTGTCAATTTGCCATTTTCAATCTGCACTCTCCCCCGCGAACATGTATCCCTTCCCCCGAACCGTGAGCAGGATCGCCGGGTGGGCGGGGTCGTCGCAGAGTTTTTCCCGGAGCCGGGCGACGTGCATGTCGATCGTCCGGGTGGTGACTCCTTGGGGAGCGATCCGCCAGACGTTGGCCAGCAGCTCTTCGCGGGCGACCGCGCGGCCGGAGTTCGAGGCCAGGTATCGCACCAGCTCGATCTCGCGTTCGGAAAGATCCGCACGGCGGCCGTCGTCGAACCGAACCTCGTGTCGGGCCGGGTCGATCCGCCCGCCGGGGATCGCGATCGGGCCGACGTCGGTGGGCCGCTCCGGCGTGCGACGCAACACGGCCTCCACCCGGGCCAACAGCTCCTTGACGCTGAACGGCTTGACCACGTAGTCGTCGGCCCCGTCGTTGAGCCCTCGAACGCGGTCGGCCTCCTCGCCCCGGGCGGTAAGAACGATGATCGGGAGCGTAGGCCGCAGCCGGCGCACTTCCCGGAGGATCTCCAGGCCGTCGCAGCCCGGGAGGACGAGGTCGAGGAGCAAGAGGTCGAACTCGCGGGCCAGGGCCATGTCGAGCCCCGTGTCGCCCCGGGCCGCCTCCAGAGGGATGTAGCCGGCGAAGCGCAGGGCGTCGACGATTCCCCGGCGAATGGCCGGATCGTCCTCGATGGTCAGGATTTTCTGGTTCGACATGCCGTCACCCTACAACGCTCAGAGTAACCGATCCCCGCGGGTTGTGCCAGATGAGCCGTTGTCGGAGAACCCTATCTCCGGGGTGGCATGGCGTCGCTTGCGTCGCCATGTTTCCGCGCCACATGCCCACGCTTCGCGAGGGCATGCCACCCTGGCCGTGGCAAGTGCACCAGTTGTCCGTCGGGTGGCTGGGGTCGAGCTGCGAGGAACGAGCTGCGAGCCCCCAGAGGGCTGCCACCGGGGGGCTCGCTGTCGCTCGACCCCAGCCACGCAACGACGGCGCCTTTCAACTCTGCAAGATCTGTATCAATGCGATGGCACGTACCGCTCGTACTGGTACGTGAGAGTCATCTCTTCGCCGGGTTCTAGCTTTACGTTCCAGCGGACGGAGCCCGCACGCTCCAACAGCTTGAGCTTCGTCGGATCGACGGAGAGAACACCGTCGCGGTCGGCCGTGGTCGGCTTGCCGGGCACGGGGTCGGCGATGACGATCTCGACGCAGCGCTTTTCGTAATTGCGGAGTTGGAGCTTGCCCTCCAGGGTGACCAGGTCGTAGTGGACGTTGAGCGTGGGTGAGTGGGCCTTGAGTTGGCGGTCGGTTTCGCGCTCGGTTTTCTCGTGGGCGATGTTGATCGCGGTGGTGACGGGCAGCTCGCCGCCGGCGCCCTTTGGCGTGTATTTCAAGAGGTCTTCGCTCAGAGTTAGAGATACCCTCTTTTTCATGAAAGAAAGTAAGATTAGTAGGATATATAATACTTGCGGATAAGAGGATTTTCAACCGTTTTGACCTCTCGCTTTTTGTTCTGAGGTCTTTAGGCTATTTATCTCCTAGATCAG
>JBDRTC010000349.1:0-2924 GCA_043824335.1 Planctomycetota bacterium
CTCCGAGATGATCGTCGGGCGGCCCTCGACCTGCTTGAAATTGACCGGGAGGCCCCGGGGATTGACCAGCGCCGAGATCGAGGCGAACCGGTCGCCCTGGCTGACGAGATATCCCGACTTGTGCGGCTCCTTGGGATTGACGTGGGGACCGCCGTAATACTTGTTGGCCCCGATCACGTCGTTCGCGGCGTAGCTGAGGCGCTCCAGGTCGAGCATTCGCACCGGGTCGGCCGTTTTCCAGTTGCCGGCGTTCACGAGCTGCTTGCAGCCGAGGCTGCGATAGTAGGCGGCGATCTCCTTGTTGAACGTGTGCATCGTGCGAACGTAGAACTTCACCTGGTCGGCGCGGCGTTCGGCATTGCCCTTGTCTTGCGTCAGCTCCCAGATCGAATAGAGCCCGACAACGCCGTCGGCGAAATCGTCGTCCTTGTGTCCGGCGCCGCCCCACGCCGCTTTGGCCTTTTCGAGCGACCCGTAGGAGGCCTTGAGCACGTCGGCGAACTTCCGCCCCAGCTTCCGGCGCTGCTCGCCCTGGACCTGCTGGGTCGACCAGAAGAGGATGCCGTCCTCGACCATCGATGAAATCACCGTCGGGTGATCGGCCAATGAACCCCGATTCACCCGCCTCGCCTTCGTTGAGCGTGCGCAGATCGAGAAGCGACTCGGCGTCGAACGTGTCCCAGTCGGGCTCGAAGGCCCAGGCGCCCGGATCGTGGAGCCCCAATTTCTCGCCCGGCTTGCGTTGCCCGTCGGGCGTGAAGGGAGCCGGCGTCAGGAGAAAGCAGTCGATCGCCCCGTGGTTTCGGGTCTCGCCGTGGAGCCGGAAGCGGATCGCGTGCCGAGCGGCCGTCAAGTGAAGCTGGCCGACCTTGCACCAGGCGACAAAGCGCATGTCGGGCTTGTCGTCGCTGGCGATGTTCACGTTGTCATAAACACTCGCCGCAAGATCGATCTGTTGCCAACCGCCGCCGTCGACTTCGTAGGAAATCGCCGGCCTGGCCACGGTGTTCGCCCGAAGCCAGAAGGTGTAGTCGCCCTCGGCGGGAATCGGCACTTCGTATTCCGCCGTTCCGGGCGACTCGCCGTAGTTGGAAAGCCACTCGCCGCCCGACAGCTCGATCTTCTTGACCGAATTGTACCAGGAATGTTGCGTTACGCTCTTCTTGACCGCCTGCTCCCCCTCGATCCAGACAAAGTCCTGCCCGGCCGCCGGAAATGCCGGGAGCCACGAGAGCACGGCGGCGAGAAGCCACAAGGCGCGTGGGAAACCAGGCGGATGAGGGTGCCTCATGTTCGTTCCTCCGGCTGCAAGATGCAAGGGGGCGGCAGTGAGCGGTCACCAGGCCGTGACGGCCAACTTCTCGGAGGATACAATAGCCGTCGTTGATCGAAGCGTCAACGATCAAAGCTCCGGGACGTGACAATCGCTCCAATAGTGCGGGGGTTGCCGATGTCGTGGTTGTGCAAGGCTCTGGGGCGAGTGTTTGGCCTGGCGGCTCTTCCGGCCTGCGCAGGCATGATGGTTTCCTTGTGCACGGCGCCGGTTTCGGCGGCCGAGCCGTTTACGCGCCTGTATGACGCACCGGAGGCGTCGTCCGTGCCGCTCTCCGAGGAGCGGCTCTCGGCGAAGGACGGGTGGACCGCGCTGGAGGAAGACGATACGACGCATCGATTCGCCGGATGCGCCGTGTTCACGAACGACAAGATCGCGGCCGTGCTGCGGAAGGGCACGCCGGACGTCGACCTTTACTCCCGGCACACCCAAGGATTGAAGCTCTGTGCTCGATTGCAGCCGATCTGTGAGGGTCGCGCGGCTCTGGAGCGGACGTCGCTCGTCGTCCGGGAGAATACCCAAAGCTCCGTATCGCTGGAGGTGGGATTTCGGTCGGCCGGGAACGAGCCCCGTCAACTGGCCTATGAAATGAACGTGGGCGAGCCGTTTATCAAGACGGCGGCGGGCGCCGGCGTCGAGAAGCTCCGGGTGCGGGCCCCGTGCCGGTTTGCCGTCATGCCCGACTTCTTCGGAGACGACATCGTGGTCGACGCCGCCACGATTTCCGTCCCCCGCGCGGAGCTTCCCAGCGAGAACTTTCTGTTGCACATGATGCACGGCGGGGAGGCGATCCTGATGACCGTCTCGCAGTCGCGCGACAACGACGTGGAAATCGCCGTCTCCGCTGCCGAGCCGCGCCAGATCGTAAGCTCCGATATCTCCTACGGCCGGAAGCCGCACGTCTGGGTCGCGGTCCTCGCGGAGAACGGGATCTGGCACGAGCACACGGTCAGCCCGGCGGACGCCGGCAGCGTGATCGGCCTGGATTGGCAGATGCCGTTTGCCGCGTTGTGGCGCGTCGACTGGAGCACGGTCGACAGGCTGACCGACAGTTGGGAGATGCTGCTTCAGCATCCCGAGGGGGAGTACGTGATGCAGGGATGGTTCGGCCAGGACGCGTCGCAAGGGCAGCGCTTCGGCGACGAGTTCGGAGGAAGAGACTGGAACAAGCCCGGCCGCAGGCGATGGAACCCGGTGCTCGGCCAGTTCGCCTTTCCCTGCTGGATCGACAACGATCGCCGGGGATACCTCCAGCCGCTCGACAAGCGACGTTATCGAGGGGGCGGCGAAGTGTACAACTTCAGCGGCCCGGCAATCATCTATCCGATCGACCGGGTGAAAGTGCCGCCGTTCAGCACGCCGCTTGAGAAGCTGACGGTCGTGGACCTCGTTCGCATGACTCTGGGCGTGGGGCCCTGCCGATACATTCTCGACCTGGAAGGGCAGAAGAGAAACGCGCAGGGCGTTGCCACCTGCTACGCGCGAGACGTGATCAACGCCATCTACAAGCAAGGTGCCCAACAGGAGAACGGGCCCGTGATTGAAGAGCATCTGGCCGCGGCAGTCGCCTTCATTAGCAACGTGCGCGAGC
>JBDRTC010000350.1:0-4993 GCA_043824335.1 Planctomycetota bacterium
ATCGGCCGTGGGGAAGGGGCCGCCGCTTTCGGCCTCGCCGACCGACGCGGCGGCGTGCAGCTTCTTTCCCAGGCGTCCGCTTCGGGCCATCGCGACGGCCTTCAAGAACATGTTGCCGTACTCGCTTCGCTGCTGGGTACCCACCTGGAACACGCGGCCGGTCGCCTTGGTCACCTGGCAGATGAGCTTGCTCTCTCCGATGGTCAGGGTGAGCGGCTTTTCGCAGTAGACGTCCTTGCCCGCCTGCATCGCCTCGATGGCGATCTTCACGTGCCAGTGGTCGGGCGTGCCGATGGTAACCGCTTCCACGTCCTGACGCTTGAGCACTTCGCGATAGTCGCCGTAGGTTTGGCAGCGGTTCTCGTAGCGCTTGGCGAAGTCGGCGGCCCGGTCGGCGTCGACGTCGCAGCAGGCGACCATGTTGCCCCGTCCGCCCGCCTGGTGGCCGATGCCCGAGCCGCGGCCGCCGCAGCCGATCGCGGCCACCGTGAGCCGATCGATGGCCGACGCCTCCTGGGCCTGCGCACTGGTGAAGAAATACGGGGCCGTGGCGCCGCCCGCCGCCATGCCGGCGGTTGTCTTCAAAAAGTCACGTCGGTTCGATTTCTGCTGGCTCATGCATCGCTCCTTTGATTGCCGGTGAAGATCTCCGGGCGGCAAATCGCCCGGCACGTTGGCGGGTTCAGTCCGGTGGGTCTGACGGGCCGTATTCTAACATCCCAGGTTCGCGGAGGGTACAGCCCGAGGGATTTGATGACCGTGGAGACACGGATGACCAGATGACCATGGGAATTCCGCTGAGAGGGGCTGGGAAAGAGACCATGTTGTCGAGTATGGTATCCGGAAACTGTGAGCGTCCCCGGCAGTCATTCCTCCAGAGAAAGCGAACGAGTCGTCCGATGTCGGTCACCCCACTGCCCCAAGGCCACCGGCCCAGCCAGACGAAGATCGTCGCCACGGTCGGGCCCGCCTCGACCGGTCAAACGGCCCTGGCCGATTTGATTCTCGCCGGAGTCGACGTCTTCCGCATCAACACGGCTCACGGCGACCGGCAGGAGCACCAACAGCGGCTCGACGCGATTCGCGAGGCCAGCCGTGCCGTGGAACTTCCGGTGGGCGTGCTGGTCGACCTGCCCGGCCCGAAGATCCGTTTGGGCGAGTTGCCGGGCGGAGAGGTCCAATGCCTGCCGGGCGCCCGGCTGCGATTTGTCCGCGGCCACACTCCGACCGGACCCGATGAATTGACGACCACCTACGAGCCGCTGGTCGACGAGCTCGACGCCGGCGACCGCGTCATGCTGGCCGACGGGACCGTCAGCCTGGTGGTCGAGGAGTCGGGGCCCGACTACGCGACATGCCGGGTCGTTCAGCCGGGGTCGGTCCGTAGCCGCCAGGGCGTGAACTTGCCCGGCGTCCGTCTGGCCGTGCCCACTTTGGGGGAGGTCGACCGGCAAAACGCCGTTTGGGCCGCGGAAAACGGGATCGACTTCGTGGGTCTGAGCTTCGTCCGCTCGGCCGAGGAAGTCGTCGAGCTGAAGTCGCTTCTGGTGTCGCACGGCTCCGGGGCCCAGGTGATCGCAAAAATCGAGAAGCCCGAGGCCCTGGACAACCTCACGGCGATCATCGAAGCCTCCGACGGCGTGATGGTCGCCCGGGGCGATCTTGGCGTGGAGATCGACATCGCCCGAACGGCCATCGTCCAGAAGCAGATCATTGCCGCGGCAAGCCGGCTTCGCAAGCCGGCGATCATCGCCACCCAGATGCTCGACAGCATGCAACATTCTCGCCTCCCCACGCGGGCGGAAGTGACCGACGTGGCCAACGCCATCCTCGACGGGGCCGATGCCTGCATGCTTTCGGGCGAGACGGCCATCGGGCAGCACCCGGTCGAGGCGGTCGAGATGATGCACCGGATCGCCTTGGCGACCGAGCCCATCTGCCGCACGCAATCGCCACTCCCCGGACCGGACCTCGAGGCCGACGCGGTCGACCAAGTCACCGAGGCGACCGCCCACGCCGCCGGACGGCTCGCCGAGTCGCTCGACGCCCGAATGGTCGTCGTGGCCAGTGCCACGGGCGAGACGGCGTTGAGCCTCTCGAAGAACCGGAACTTCGTGCCCACCGTGGGCGTGAGCGATTCCGAGGCGACGCTCAGACGCATGTGCCTCTATTGGGGCGTGATCCCCCTGGCCGGAGCCCCCACTGGCGAAAGCGCGAAGCTGCTCCGCCACGTTACCCGTTGGGGCTACGCCGCGGGCCTCCTCACCGCCGGCGACCGCATCGTGCTCCTGACCGGCTCCGACGTGACCGGCAAGACCCACAACATGATCCAGGTGCACGAGGTAGAGTAGCGGTCTACCGCCAAGAACGAAGTTGAAGGACCACCAGCCGCGGCCGCGAGCAAAAATCATCACTAACCGAATCATTAAAGTTCGCCGGGCGAGCGACTTCCATTATTGAGGCCTCTTGGGGGCAGCCGAAGCCTTCTGCAAAAAGTTCCGCAAACGGGGATGGGGATTTCACTCCGGTAAAGGGTTTGCGTCTACCCGGCAAACTGGTTATTATCAGACTATTCTGGGTAAAATCTGAGTTTCCGGACAAGAAATGCTTGGAAGGGCCCGAGTGCCATGCCGTCCATCTCCCCTGGAGCCGTTGGCCGCGTGCCGGAAATCATCATTAGCCCGGCGGCCATGCGGGTCGTCAGGTTGTTGGTGGGCAATCCGCCGCAGAGCGTCGCGGATCTGATCGAGGCCACCAGGGTGACGAGAACCGCCGTCACCGAGCAGCTCAACGAGTTGGTCGCCGCCGGGTTTGTCGGCCGGACCACCGAGCGGCCCACCGGCCGTGGGCGACCCCGGCACCTCTACACGGCCACGAACAACGCGCTACTGTTCCTGTTTGTCAGCAATCAACAGTTGGTCGTTCCCGCCATGTGGGAGGCGATCACCGAAATCGGCGGAAATCAGCTCAAGCGTAAAGTGCTCTCGCGGGTGAGCCGGAAGGTGGCCAACCACTACAAGGCCCGGATCACCGGCAAGACGTCCGACGAGCGGCTCCGCCAGATGAGCGATTTGCTCACCGAAGAAGGCAGCGTCGTGGAGATCGACGACGGGGGCAACGGGGAATTGGTGATGCGCATACGGTCCTGCCAGTTTTTCAGCATGTTCGAGGAGACCCGGTCCGTCTGCTACGTGGACCAGGAGATGTTGCGACTCATCGTCCGCGCCCCGGTGCGCCGGACGACCTGCCGTCACGACGGCGACCCCTGCTGCAGCTTCGCGATCAAATCGTCACGAGGGAAGTGATGCGTCCGGCGTTGTGCCGGACCTCTCGAAGAGGGAAGCCCTTGACCTGTCCCGGCTTCTTCGAGAAGTGCCGTCGCCGTTTGTCTCACGTCCCAACCGCACAGCACCTGCCGCCCGATTGCCGTCATCATGCCGCGCTCTCGACGCCGCCCCGTCCCCGAGAGGCCACTTCCGGGCCGCCCAAGGGTCCGTGCGGGGCTTGCGCTCTTAATGTTGCCGGCAGCGGCCGCACTTTGGCTGGCGGTCGATTGGTGGACGTGCCTCCCGGAGGGTGAGGCGGAATCGGCCACCTACGTGGGGCGAGAGGTTTGTGGGCGATGTCACGAGAAGGAACTCCGGGAGTGGACCGGCTCCGACCACGATCTGGCAATGGACCACGCCACTTCGGAAACGGTGCTGGGCAATTTCGACGACCAGGAGTTCACGCACTTCGCCGTCACCTCGAAGATGTTTCGCCGCGATGGAGAGTTTTTCATCACCACCGACGGTGACGACGGCCAAATGCAGACTTTTCCGATCAAGTACACCTTCGGCTTCCGACCGCTTCAGCAGTATCTGGTCGAGTTTCCCGACGGCCGGGTGCAGTGCCTCCCCATCACCTGGGATACGGAAAACGAGCGGTGGTATCATCTCTACCCCGGAGAGCCGATCCCGCACGACGACGTGCTCCACTGGACCCGCCCCCTGCAAAACTGGAACTACATGTGCGCGGAGTGCCACTCGACCAACCTCCGGAAGAACTACGACCTGGCCGACAACGCCTATCACACCACGTTCTCCGAAATCGACGTGAGCTGCGAGACGTGCCACGGCCCGGGCAGCCTGCACGTCGAGCTGGCCGATGCCTGGGGCGTTTTTTGGGACCGCCGCTACGGCTACGGTTTGCCGCGGCTGAAGGACCCGGACTCCCGGGTGGAGATCGAAACGTGCGCTCCCTGCCATTCGCGGCGGCGGATCGTCTTTCCCGGCAATCGCCCCGGCCGCAAGCTGCTCGATCACTACTTGCCCGAGGTGCTCGACAACAACCTCTACTACGCCGACGGGCAGGTCCTTGAGGAGGACTACGTCTACGGCTCGTTCATCCAGAGCCGGATGTACTCCAAAGGCATCCGCTGCACCAACTGCCACGATCCGCACACGATGCGTGTGAAATTCCTCGACCCAATGGGGCCGTGGAACCAGGTCCCCGACAACCGGCTTTGCGGCCAGAGCGGGTGTCACCTGCCGGCCAAGTACGACGCAGTGACCCATCACCATCACCCGGACGCCTCTTCACCAATCTTCACTAAGAAGCCCGGCACGCGGTGCGTCGAGTGCCACATGCCCGAGACGACGTACATGGTCGTCGATCCCCGCCGCGATCACAGCCTTCGGGTGCCGCGGCCCGACTTGACCGTTTCGCTCGATATCCCCAACGCCTGCAACTTGAGCGGCTGCCACGACCCGGCCAAGGGCGAAACGGCCGAGTGGGCCGCCGCGCAGTGCGAGACCTGGTACGGCAAGCCCAAAGGCCCGCCCCATTTCGCCCACGCCATCGCCGCCGGCCGCCAGGGAAGGCTGGAAGGGGAAAGGGCCTTGGCCGAAGTAGCCAGGCGAAAAGACAACCGGGCGATCGTGCGGGCAAGCGCGATCTCGCTCCTCTCGCACTACCAAAGCGGAGAGGCCCAGTTTCGCGCCTTCGAGGGACT
>JBDRTC010000351.1:0-13762 GCA_043824335.1 Planctomycetota bacterium
GGGCCCTTGCTGTTGGGGGGATGGCTGCGCCGGAAAGCGGCTGTTTCTGGTTATGTTGGCAGCCCGCACCCGTGCGAGGGTGGGGCCTTGCGGCGAGTACTCTGAGCCGTTAAGTTATGGGAGGGGACAACCCTGGCTTTGATTTGGGAAGCCTTCCTGTTGCCTGCCGAGGGACCTCGACGGAGTGGGGGACATCTCGTAATCTGGCCTTCTGCTTGCTCTCTGCCACCCAGGTGAGCGGAACGGTCGTCACGTGGGAAACGTCGCTCCGCCCTGGCGTGCCTTCGAGAAGCAGGCTTCTTTAGGACGCACGGCCTGCCGTTTTTCGGCGGTGGACGGATTTGTTCCGCACCGGGCTGGCAAAATCGGCCCAATGTTGGCCTTCAGGACCATGTCACATAGAGGAGACGACCAGTGGCACAGAGACGCTTCGTGACCGTCGAGGGCAATGAAGCGGCGGCCTACATCGCCCACCTGACCAACGAGGTGATGGCGATCTACCCGATCACGCCCTCCTCCGGCTTGGGGGAGATGCCCGATGCCTGGGCGGCCGCGGGGCGGAAGAACATTTTTGGGACGGTTCCCCACGTGGTGGAGATGCAGAGCGAGGCTGGGGCGGCCGGGGCGGTCCACGGATCGCTTCAAGCCGGGGCCATCACCACCACGTTCACGGCCTCGCAGGGCCTTCTGTTGATGATCCCCAACATGTTCAAGATCGCCGGGGAGCTGACCCCCGCCGTCTTCCACGTCACCGCCCGAACGGTCGCCACGCACGCCCTGTCGATCTTCGGCGACCACAGCGACGTGATGGCCTGCCGTACGACGGGCTGGGCGATGCTGGCCTCCGGCTCGGTACAGGAAGCCCATGATTTCGCTCTGATCGCCCAGGCCGCCACGTTCGAGGCTCGGGTGCCCATCATCCACTTCTACGACGGCTTCCGCATCTCCCACGAAATCAACCGGATCGAGCAGCTCACCGAAAACGACTGCCGGGCGATGATCGACATGGAGTTGGTCCAGGCGCATCGCCAGCGGGCGCTGAACCCGGAGAAGCCGGTCTTGCGAGGCACGGCCCAGAACCCCGACGTCTTCTTCCAGGCCCGGGAAGCCGCGAACCCGTTTTACGCCGAGTGCGCCGGCATCGTCCAGAAAGCGATGGACAAGTTCGCCGGGCTGGTGGGGCGGCAGTACCATTTGTTCGACTACGTCGGGCCGCCCGACGCCGAGCGCGTGATCGTCATCATGACCTCCGGCGCCGGCGTCGCGGAGGAGACCGTGGAGAAGCTTGCCGAGGAAGGCGAGATTGCTCCAAAAGTCGGCCTTTTGAAGGTCCGGCTCTACCGGCCGTTCGACGGTCAGGCAATGGTCGAGGCCCTGCCGAAAACGGTGACAATCCTGGCCGCCCTGGACCGCACCAAGGAGCCTGGCGCCCAAGGCGAACCGCTCTACCAGGACGTGGTCGCGGCGATTGCCGAGAACTGGGCCTCGCAGGCCCCCGGTGCAGCCAGGCCCGAGGTGATCGGCGGCCGTTACGGGCTGTCGTCGAAGGAGTTCACCCCGGCCATGGTCGCCGGCATCTTCGAGGAGATGGCCAAGGCGAAGCCCAAACGGCACTTCACCGTGGGGATCGACGACGACGTCACCCACCTGAGCATCGAGTACGATCCGTCGTTCTCGACCGAGCGGGACGACGTGACCCGGGCCGTCTTTTTCGGGCTTGGTTCCGACGGGACGGTGGGGGCGAACAAGAACTCGGTGAAGATCGTCGGCGAAAACACGCCGCTCCACGCCCAGGGGTATTTTGTCTACGACTCGCGGAAGGCGGGCTCGGTCACAACTTCGCACCTCAGGTTCAGCCCGCGCCCGATCAAAGGCTCCTACCTGGTCCACCGCGCCAACTTCGTGGCCTGCCACCAGTTCCAGTTTTTGGAGCGGATCGACATGCTCTCGATGGCCGAGCCCGGGGCCACGTTCCTCTTGAGCAGCCCCTACGGCGCCGACGAGGTCTGGGACCACCTTCCGGTGGAAGTGCAGGAGGAGATCATCTCCAAGAAGCTGAAGTTCTACGTGGTCGACGGCTACGCGGTGGCCCGCGATGCCCAGATGGGCGTGCGGATCAACACGGCCATGCAAACCTGCTTCTTCAAGCTGGCCCAAGTCTTGGCCGAGGAGGAGGCGGTCGCCCGGATCAAGGAGGCGATCGAGAGGACCTACGGCAAGAAGGGGGGCGGCAAGATCGTCCAGCGAAACTTCGCCGCGGTCGACGGGGCCCTGGGCGCCCTGGCCGAGGTCAAGGTTCCCGAGAAGACCACGTCGACGCATGGCCGCGTGCCGCCCGTCCCGGAAGATGCACCCAAGTTCGTCAAGAGCGTGCTGGGCACGATCATCGCCAACCGGGGCGACGAATTGCCCGTCAGCGCGTTTCCACCCGACGGCACGTTCCCCACCGCCACCACGCAGTACGAGAAGCGGAGCATCGCCCAGGATATTCCGACCTGGGACCCTGGGATCTGCATCCAGTGTGGACTCTGCTCCCTGGCCTGCCCGCACGCGACGATCCGGATGAAGGTGTTCGAGCCCTCCGCCGTGGCCGACGCCCCGGAGGGGTTCCAGACTGCCGACTGCCGCGGCAAGGACTTCCCCGGCTGGAAAGCGAGGATGCAAGTCGCGCCGGAAGACTGTACCGGGTGTGGTGTCTGCGTCGAGGTCTGCCCGGCCAAGGACAAGCAAAAGCCGGAGCACAAGGCCATCAACATGCGGCCGAAACTCGACCATCTCGAAACGGAGCGGACCAACTGGAGCTTCTTCCTCGACATTCCCGAGGTCGACCCAAGCCGGATCAAAGTCGAGTCGATTAAAGGCTCGCAATTGCTCCGGCCGCTGTTCGAGTTTTCCGGGGCCTGCGCCGGGTGCGGCGAGACACCCTACGTGAAGCTGACTACGCAGTTCTTCGGCGACCGGATGCTGATCGCCAACGCCACCGGGTGTTCGTCGATCTACGGAGGAAACCTGCCTTGCACGCCGTACGCCGTGAATCGCGACGGTCACGGCCCCGCCTGGGCAAACTCGCTCTTCGAGGACAACGCGGAATTCGGCCTCGGATTTCGCCTCGCCGTTGACCAGCAAGCCGAATACGCACGAGAATTGCTCAGACGGCTTTCCGGCAAGCTCGGCGACGAGCTCGTCGGGGCGCTAGTCCAGGCCTGCCAGGAAACGGGGGAAGAGGTCGCCGAGCAACGTGCCCGGGTGGCCGAACTGAAAAAGAAGCTGGCCCGGATTGATGACGCCGACGCCAAGAACCTGCTGGCTTCGGCCGATTACCTGATCCGCCGGAGCATCTGGTCGTTCGGCGGCGACGGCTGGGCCTACGACATCGGATTCGGCGGGCTGGACCACGTGCTCGCCTCCGGACGCGACGTGAACATCCTGGTGCTGGACACGGAAGTCTACTCGAACACCGGCGGCCAGGCCTCCAAGGCGACCCCCCGCGGGGCGGTGGCCAAGTTCGCCGCCGCCGGCAAGCCGGGACGCAAGAAGGACCTCGGCATGATCGCCATGGCCTACGGCGACGTGTTTGTCGGCCAGGTCGCCATGGGCGCCAATCCGCTGCAAACCATCCGAACGATCCTCGCCGCCGAGTCGTATCGCGGCACGTCGCTGGTGATCGCGTTTTCGCACTGCATCGGCTGGGGAATCGACATGACCACGGGAATGAGTCATCAGAAGGAGGCCGTCGAGTGCGGCTTCTGGCCACTCTATCACTTCGACCCCCGCGACGAGGCGCAACCGCTTCACCTCGACAGCCGGCCCCCCAAGGGGTCCTTCAAGGAGTTTGCCATGAAACAGGCCCGCTTCGCAATGCTCACCCGCAGCAAGCCCGAGGAGGCAGAGCGGCTGTTGGCCCTGGGCCAAAGCGACATCGACCAGCGGTGGCAGCTCTATGAGCAGCTGGCCAACATGACGCGAAGCGTCGAGGAACTGAGCGAGGAGGACGGCAACGGGGTGGGAAAGGCGACGGCTCGAAAGGAGGTGAAGGCATGACACGAGACCTGAGCACCAAGTATCTGGGATTGGAGTTGAAGAACCCGTTGGTGATTGCCGCGAGTCCCCTGTCTGATAGCATCGACTCGCTGAAGCGTCTCGAAGAGGCCGGGGCCGCGGCCGTCGTGCTCCATTCGCTGTTCGAGGAGCAGATCGAGCACGAAGAGGAGGAGTTGGCCAAGGCCTACGAGTTCGGCACCGAGAGCTTCGCCGAGGCCCTCACGTACTTCCCCGAGATCGAGGACTACCGGACCGGACCGGAAACCTACCTGAAGGACATCGAGAAGGCCAAGAGCACGCTCTCGATTCCGACGATCGCCAGCCTCAACGGCGCTTCCCCCGGCGGCTGGGTCCGCTACGCCAAGCTTCTCGAGGACGCCGGCGCCGACGCCCTGGAGTTGAACGTCTACTTTATCGCCGCCGACACGGAAATGAGCGGACAGGAGGTGGAACAGCAATACGTCGATCTGGTGGCGGCCGTCAGGGAGTCGATCACGATCCCTCTGGCGGTGAAGGTCGGCCCGCATTTCAGCTCCCCGGCCCACATGGCCAAGAGGCTCATCGACGCGGGGGCCGACGGCCTGGTGCTGTTCAACCGGTTCCTCCAGCCCGACATCGACCTGGACGAGCTCGAAATCCGTCCCCATTTGGAGCTGAGCAATCCGTCTGAATTGCTCGTGCCCCTGCGTTGGATCGCGATCCTCCGCAGCCGGGTGTCCGCTTCGCTGGCCCTGACCGGCGGCATCCACTCGGCCGAGGGCTTCGCCAAGGCGCTGTTGGCCGGGGCCGACGTGGGAATGGTCGCCTCGGCCATCTACCGCCAGGGGTACGACCACGTGGGCGTCATGCTCGACGGACTGCGGCAATGGATGGAGGAGAAAGATTACGAGTCGGTGGAACAGCTCAAGGGGATCATGAGCCAGGCAAATTGCCCGGACCCGACCGCTTTCGAACGCGGCAACTACATGAAGGCCCTCACTTCGTTCACGGGACAGCCGATCTGAGCGAAAAGACGAAGGCACGCCGTCGGGCGCGACGCGCGAAAAAAAGGGCCGGCAAATTAGCCGGCCCGTCAGAGGCTTTTGGACGTGATCCGCGAATCCGGATCGGCTCAGAACCGTACTTCGGCTCGGGCGACGAGGCCGTCGAACGTCATCTTGTCGTTCAGGCCGGCCCACTCGCTGGTCTGCACGGCGTTGATGAACTCGTCGGTGTTGACCGTGTTGAACCAGCCGCTCACCAAGTAGCCGCCGGTGACGCGCAGGCACCCGCCCGAACTGGTCCAGCCGACGCCCACTTCTATGTCCAGCATGCTGACGACCCGGCCGGCGGCCCAATCGGTGTAGACGACCCTCTGACCGAAGAGATCGTCCTGGGTGTAGACGCCGCGGAACTCGCCGGCCACGAAGCTGGCCGCACCACGACCGTAGACCATCCAGCAGCGGTTGGCGCTATACCATTCGGCGTCCAGCCCCGTGCGGATACCGCCGCCGTCGAAGTGAATGTCGGTGGTGACCACCTCGTTGTTGTTGGGAATGGTGAAACGGGCGATGAAATCCTGCTGCAACCCGGCGTACCGGGCACCGAACAGCCAGCTAATCTCATGCCGACAACCGCGGGAAACGATTCGGGAAAAGTCGATGTCGACCAGGTCGAAATCCATGCTGTATTCCGCGCTGGCCTGGAGGAATCGCTGGCTGGCCGTATCGGTGCCGGGGTGTGAGACCAGCGAGTGGATGACGTTGGGCGGAGCGATTGCGGTGCTGTGCGAGGTCTGAGTTTCAAAGAACGTGTAGCTTGCGCCAATCCGGCTGCAATCGCCCAGGGCGCCGCTGAAGCCCGCCCGAAAGGCCGGCTCGTAATCGAAATCGGCAACGGCCGTCGATCCGATCTGAATCGGGGCCCCCGGCGGAGGAATCACTGCTCCATTGATGGGAACGGCGTAAGCCACTTCCGCGTCGCGTGCCCGCAGGTACAGGAAGTCGGCAAAAATCTCCCACTTCGGATCGCAACAGGGGTCACATGCGCCTGCCCCACAGCCTCCGGTACACCCGGCATCCCCACAACCATTTCCGGTCGAAGCCGCGGAGGCGAATCCCGAGGAGAGCGGCTGGGTCGCACCTTGCGCGGCGAGGGCGAACATTTGCGGATATTGCCCCCCCTGAGCTGTATATGGAACTGGCTGTGCATATGGAACTGGCTGTGCATATGGAACTGGCTGTGCATAGCCCATGTATGGGGGGGGTGTCATCATCTGTGCTTGGCCCTGCTGGACAAAAGCCAGCAACGCCAAGGTGACCGCAATCATGGACAACTTGCTCTTCATCTCGCATTCCCCCCCACAAAATTGAGAATTTCCGCGTGATCGGCCCTTGTACTCAAGCATGTCAGACCGAACTGGTTTTCCAGACTGTAACGGTTGTATCGCCCCCTTTCTGGAGAAAGGATCAATAAGAACATGACAAGCCGGACAGATTGCGCAGACTCCCCGTGCTTCCCACTCGTCCCATATAAGCGGAGATCGGCCGCTTCAGAGGGCTGCTGTGCTGAGTCGCCCGCCGTGGACGCTCTCAGAGACGAATCGCCAATCACGAGCGGTCCGTCAGACATCAACCGTGATGATAGGAGCAAGCGTCTTCAGCTTGAAACGGGCGGACGGGTCCTTACACGTCGCGGAGTCTTGGCAATGCTCCAAACCTTGGTGAGAGTCTCGAATACTTCCGGCGACTCGTAGCGGATCACGCTCTCTCCTTCGGGCATTGGGCCGATCAGCCCTCGGAACACGGGGAGGCCCCGTAACTCCAGATCGGTGCTGCAATCGTCAACGCCGACTTGCGTGTGGCGTCTCAAAAGGTCCTCTTGGCTGTCATAGTCGCGAATGCGGATTTCCCCGTCGGCCCCCCGGGTGACTACCCGAAACGTGTCTTTCTTCATCCCGTCAATCCTCTGCTGGTCTTCGCGTGATGGTCGCTGTGTACGTTCTCTACCGACATCGGCGCGCTGTCGGCTCGCGGCGGAGCGAATCTGCCGGGCCCCACACAGCGTGGGCATCCGCAAGAACCGTCACATCGGGCACGGAAGCCAAGCTCGGCGCCAGCGCCGGCCGAGATGCGCTGTGCGCGGTCGGGCTGGGACGAATGTGCGGGCTCCCCGCCCGCCGCGCCACGCGATTCTTCCAACGAGGACCGTCACGACGTGTTTCGCGGCATGGGCGGGATCGAACGGCTTTTCGGGCGAGTCATGCTCGCTGTTCCGCAGCCCATCGCTGCATGCCGAGGTCGACCCGGGGCGCCTGGACCGTCTGCATCGGGCCGTGGTATCCTGGACGAGCTTTCAGCCCCTGCTCGACTCGTAACGCGTTCGCAATCATGCACCGTCCGCCCCATCGGATCAGCGACTTCTTGATTGCCTGGCGGACCCCGCTCTTGGCGCTGGGAATCGTTCTGGGGGCGGCCACGCTTGTTCCGGCCCGGCGGCTTCAGTTCGACCGATCGATCGAGAACATGTTTGCCCCCGACGATCCCCTCTTGGCGCCCTACCGGCGATTGAAACGGACCTTCGGCGGAAACGAGATCGTGTTGGCCGTCTACGCCGACGACGAGCTGCTTCACGCGGACGGCCGCGGCATCCGTCGCCTGGCCGGGCTGAGCCGCCAACTCGAAGCGGTGCCGGGCGTTGACCGGGTGTTGAGCCTCGATCAACCCTTGGGGGTTTTGATCGTCGAACCGAATAGCGCGATGGCAACGCGCCTTCGGGAACTATTCCAGGGTTACACGCACAGCGCCGACGGCCGGATCGCGGCCGTCGTCTGCATGCTCGCCCCAGAGTCGGAAGCCGACGTACCGCGACGGGAGGTGATCGAGCGCATGCGCCGCATCGTCGAGGCGCTTCCCCAGCCGGTCCACTCGGGCATGCTTGCCGGCGAGCCGGTCATGGTGGTCGACGGCTTCGGCTACCTCGAGGCCGACGGCCGGCGTCTCGGTTGGGCGTCGACCGTGTTGTTGGCCGCCGTGATCCTCCTCTGTTTTCGCAGCCTTCGCTGGGTGATCGTCCCCGTGGCCGTGGTGCAACTGGCGCTTTTGATGACGCGGGCAACCATGGTCCTCTCGGGTCTGCGGTTGAGCATGGTCAGCTCGATGCTCACGGCCATCGTCACCGTGGTGGGAATCGCTACGGTGGTCCACGTGATCGTGCGGTTTCGCGACGCCCGCTCGGCCGGCCTGGCGCCGCCGGAGGCCCTCTCGCACGCCGCGGCGCTCTTGGCGGCGCCGGTCTTCTGGGCTGGCACGTCTACCGCCGTGGGCTTCGTCTCGCTTTCGGTGGCCAAAGTGGGGCCCGTCCAGGACTTCGGCCTGATGATGGCCGTCGGCTCGATGATGGTGCTGTTGAGCGTTGCGCTGGTGCTCCCGGGCCTGGCGCTTTTGGGCCGCTTCGACACGACTCCCAAACGGGCATGGGGCGAGCACCTGCTGGACCGGCAGTTGACTCGCGTCGTGGGCTGGGTCGAGCGACGGCCCAAGACGGTCGGCCTGGTCGCGCTGGTGGCGGCGGCCGCGGCGGCCGCGGGGGTCTATCGCCTGGAAGTGGAAAGCGACTTCACCAGGAATTTCCGCGAGGAAAGCCCCGACGGACAGGGCTTCGGCATCGTCCGCTCTTATGCGTTTGTGGAGACCAACCTTGGCGGCGCCGGCGTCTGGGACGTCATTCTGCCCGCTCCCGAGAGGCTCGACTGGAAGTACCTTGACCGAGTGCGGCACCTGGAGGACCGGCTCCGTAACGAGGTGCTCCTCGAAGGGCCCGGCGGTCGGCCGCGGCCCGGCCTGACCAAGGTGCTCAGCCTGGCCGACGCGATCGTCGCGGCCGCGCCGATGGATCCGGATCGGCTGTCGCCCCATTTACGCCCCGACTTCCTGGTGACCGCCGCCCTCGAGGTGCTCGCCCGGGGGATGCCCGCTTTCAAGGAAGCGCTGTACGGAGAGGACCCGCTTTTTCCGGGGCGGCATTCTTGCCGGATCATGCTCCGGGCACGAGAGCGGCAGTCGTCGAACGACAAGGGGGAGATCATCCGGCAGGTCGAGCGGATCAGCCGTGAAGAGTTCCCGCCAGAAACGAGTCCTCCGGGCGCGGAAGTCACCGGATTCTTCGTCCTCTTGACCGATTTGATTCACAGCGTCTTGCGAGATCAGTGGGTCACGTTCGGCGCGGCCACGTTGGCCATCGCGCTTTTGATGGCCGTGGCGTTTCAAAGCCCCGTGTTGGCCCTGGTCGCCCTGGTTCCCAACGCCGTGCCGATCCTGGTGGTGACCGGGCTGATGGGCTGGCTGGGCCTGAAGATCAACATGGGGGCGGCGATGATCGCGGCGGTGTCGATCGGCCTCTCGGTCGACTCCTCGATCCACTACATCACGGCCTTCCGCCGCGCGTGTGCCGAAGGGGCGACGGTCAGCGAGGCCCTGGCCACGGTACACCAGAGCGTGGGCCGGGCGATGGTCTTTTCGATCCTTGCCCTCATCGTCGGCTTCACGACGCTCTCGACCAGCCGGTTCGTGCCCACGGTTTACTTCGGGGCGCTGGTCAGCCTCACGATGCTCGGCGGCCTCGCCGGCAACCTCGTTGTGCTGCCGCTGTTGTTGAAGCTGGTCACTCGACCCGACGCAGCCGCACGGCTTTCAGGTCCATCACCTTCCGGCCGGCCAGCGAAACGGCCTTGACCGCCAGTTGCGTTCGGCCCTTGGGCAATTCGACCGTTCCCAGCGGAAGCGGCGCCCAGAGCCTGTCCATCGCCTCCTTGAGCGGCACGCGGTCCGGGCGGGGGATTGGCGGTGGGTCATACGCCTCTCTCACCACGCCTTCGAGGGATTTCCCACCAACCTCGACCCGGATTTTCGAGCCGACGTCCGCCGCCGGGCAGACGTACATCAGGGTGATCTCGTAACGGCCGCCGCGCACCACGTCGACCTCCCAACGGGGATAGGAGTCGAGGCTCGTCCAGTTGGCCACCCAGTCGTTGGCCCAGCCCGCCCGGCCGCCGTAGCTGATTCCTTCGCCCATCGCAGGATGCAAAAATGCCTCATGGCCGGGCAGGACAACCAGCGGCCGCTCCGGGTGGCCCACCGGGACCGGGATCGGGTCGAACCCGGCGCGGGTCACGTCCGCGAACCAGGCGTCGTAAGCCGCGCGGAGCTTGTCGAGGGTTTCTGCTTGCTCGCCGGCCAGGTCTTTGGTTTCTCCAGGGTCGTCGACCATGTCGTAAAGTTGCCAGCCCTTGCGCTCAAACACGCCGCGGTATCGCTGGCTGCGAACCGAGCCGCGGTTCGGCAACACCTGCTCGCCGCCCATCCAATGGCTGAAGATCATGCGGTCGGGCCAATCGGCCGTTTGGCCTTCCAGGAGGGGAACCAGGCTCACGCCGTCCAAGGGCAAGGTCTCGGGCATCGGCACGCCGCACAGCTCGACGAGCGTGGGCAACAAGTCGATGTGCGAGGCGATCTGGGTGACCGTCGTTCCGGGGCGCACGTGCCCGGGCCAGCGGATGAAAAGCGGCACGCGAACCCCGCCTTCGTGAACGCTCCCCTTGCGCCCGCGCATGCCGCCGTTGAAGCGTTCGGTGTTCGGGCCGTTATCGGTGGTGAAGACCACGACGGTGTCGTCGGCCAGCTTCAGCTCATCGAGTGCCGCCAGCACGCGGCCCAGGTTGTCGTCGATGTTCTCGACCATCCCGTAGACGCAAGCGAGCGTGTCGTCCAGCCCCCGGGCCTTGTACTTGTCGAAGTACCGGTCCGGCACTTGGAAGGGGCTGTGGGGCGTGTTGTAGGGCAGGTACAAGAGAAAGGGCCGGTCCTTGTTCTTACGGAGGAACGAGAGGGCCGCGTCGGTCAAGACGTCGGCGATGTAGCCGGTCGTCTTGATCGGGCGGCCGTTGTGCTCCAGCCGGGTGTCGAAGTACAACGTCCAGTGGCCGCCGCAGAAGCCGACGAACTCCTCGAACCCCTGGCCGTTGGGATGGTTGGGAAAGTGGGCCCCGTTGTGCCACTTGCCGAAACAGCCGGTGGCGTAGCCTGCCGACCGGAAGACCTCGGCAACGGTGACCTCTTCGGCTCGCATCGTCTCGTACGCCCGGGTCACGCCGTGAACGCCCGAGCGGAGGTGATATCGGCCCGTCAGCAGGCTGGCGCGCGTCGGGGCGCAGACGGGGCTGACGTAGAGCCGATCGAACCGCGCCCCTTGCGAAGCCAGCCGGTCGTGCACGGGCGTGTCGACCAAGTCGTTGTCGTGCGAGCGGACGTCGCCCCAGCCCTGGTCGTCGGTCAGGATCAGCACAACGTTGGGTTTCCCCGGCTCCGCCGGCGAAGCGGGCCCGGCCCCAAGGATCAGCACCACTGCGAAGGCCGCGGCGAAGCATCGCGTCGTGTACATGATTGTGTTCTCCCTTCATTTCGCTTCTGTTGCGGCAAGTCGTGTGCCCAATGTACCAGAAGGCTTCCGGCGCGTGCCACGGGGGCGCCCGATCTCTTCTCGAAAACGGGCGATTGGGTCCTACGGGCCGGGCGTGATCGCACGGGCAACGTGATTGACAGTCCCTTTCGGCGTCTGTACATTTGAAGCCGTCCGGCCACGTTTCCGGCCGGCGCCAATCGTGCCATACCCGGGGAAGCCGATCGAGGGCCGAGCACCATGTTCGTACTGGAAAGCTACGCGGTAGCGGTAGTCTTCTGCGTGATCACCATGCTCTGCTGGGGGTCGTGGGCCAACACACAGAAGCTGGCCGGCAAGACTTGGCGGTTTGAGCTCTTTTATTGGGACTACGTCTTGGGCGTGCTCCTGATGGGCCTGGTCTTTGCCTTCACGCTGGGAAGCACGGGCGACGAGGGACGAGGCTTCCTGGAAGACTTGGGGCAAGCCGAGCTGGGGAACGTCGGCTCGGCGCTATTCGGTGGAGTCATCTTCAACGCGGCCAATATTCTCTTGGTGGCCGCGATTGCGATCGCGGGCATGTCCGTCGCCTTTCCCGTAGGGATCGGGCTGGCGCTGGTGCTCGGCGTCGTGGTCAACTATGTCTTCGACCCTGTGGGGAACCCGATTGTGTTGTTTTTCGGTGTCGCCTTGATCACGGGGGCGATCATCCTCGACGCAATGGCCTATCGCCGCCTTCCCGGCCAAAGCCAGGCCGGCGGCACCAAGGGGCTGATCTTGTCGGTGCTTTGCGGCATTTTGATGGGCTTCTTCTACCGGTTCGTCGCCGCCTCGATGGCCGACGTCAAAATCGACGGCGGCGTCTTGGCTCCCATGGAAGCGGGCAAGCTCAGCCCGTACACCGCGATGGTGCTCTTCTCGCTGGGAATCCTGGCCAGCAATTTCCTCTTCAACACCGCCATGATGGTCAAGCCGTTTACCGGAGACCCGGTGCCCGTTTCCGACTATTTCAAAGGGACCGGCCGCGACCATCTTTGGGGCGTCGTGGGCGGCATGATCTGGGCCGTGGGAATGACGTTTAGCATCATCGCCGCGGGGCAAGCCGGCTTTGCGATTTCCTACGGGCTCGGCCAGGGTGCCACGATGGTCGCCGCCTTCTGGGGCGTGTTTGTCTGGAAGGAATTCCGGGGGGCGTCTCCCGGCACCGATCGACTCATCTGGCTGATGTTTGCGGGATATGCCATTGGCCTGGCCCTGGTGATCTTGGCCCGGGTTGCGTAAGTGAGATCTGCATAGAGAGGTGCACATGTCGCGTCCTCGCATCGTTGTCGTCGGCTCGAGCAACACCGACATGGTGGTCAAGGCCGATCGGATCCCCGCGCCCGGCGAAACGGTCACCGGAGGGCAGTTCGTGATGGCCGCCGGAGGCAAGGGGGCCAACCAGGCGGTCGCCGCCGCACGGCTGGGCGCCCAAGTCACCTTCGTGGCCAAGCTGGGACAGGACATGTTCGGCGACCAGGCGATCGAGAACTACGCGAAGGAGGGCATCGTCACCGATCTGATCCTCCGCGATCCCGAGAACCACACGGGCGTGGCGCTGATTATGGTCGACGAGGAGGGCGAGAACCTGATCGCCGTCGCTTCCGGGGCCAACCACGCGCTTAGGCCGGAAGACGTCGAGCGGGCCGCCAACCGGATCCGCGAAGCCGACGTCGTCATGCTCCAACTGGAAACGCCCATGGAGACCGTCGAGTTCACCGCCCAACTGGCGGCCGACGCCGGCGTGCCCGTGATCCTCGACCCGGCCCCGGCCGCGCCGCTCTCCGAAGCGCTCCTTCGCCGGGTGACCTATCTGACGCCGAACGAGTCGGAGGCGGAACGACTGACCGGCATCCCGGTGCGTGACGAAGCGTCGGCCCGAGCGGCGGCGGAAAAACTCCTGGCAAGCGGGGCGCGACACGTGATTGTCACCCTGGGGCCCAAGGGGGCGCTCTCTGCCGGCCCCGGGCAAGCGACCATGATCCCCGGCTATGCCGTGAAGGCCCGTGACAGCACGGCGGCCGGCGACGCCTTCAACGGAGGGCTGGCCTCGGCCCTGGCCAACGGCATGCCCCTGGAAGAGGCGGTCCGCGAGGCAAGCCTCGTGGGCGCCTTATCGGTCACCCGCATGGGCGCGCAACCCTCGCTCCCCACCGCCGAGGAGCTGCGACGCTTCGCAGAGGAGATTGCGGGCAACTGAGAACCGGCTGAAGAACAATTCGGGGGCTGTCCCAATTTTCCCGCAGGGAAAATGGGACTGTCCCCCTCC